>JAIRZX010000650.1 GCA_031267005.1 Deltaproteobacteria bacterium | reverse complement strand
GCGCAAAAGTCAGCAACAGGAGGAGTGTGCCCTGAACGCTCGGCTCGTTCAGGTAGCTTCTCCGCCTCTCCAGCGAGGAGAGGCTGAGGGGAGGGGATTTTACAGTGGAATCAAGCTTCTCCCAGCTTGCTTGTGCAACCGGTTCTGTTGAAGGGATTTCGCGCTTGTGAATACCGTGAGGCCGCCGTTTCCTCCGTGCCTTCCCCGGCGAACTTGAAGGGTGTGGGCAGGCAGGCAGGCGCTTGTTGCCTGTTTGTCGGCAAGGTGTTATATTTTTTGTCGAAAACGCGCTAATTGACTGTCACGTTTCCGGAGCCATCGAACGGACTTTCCGATAACATGCCCTGACAGTCACCCCGGCGCGGGAACCATTACGTGCCCGCCCGCTCCACTCCGCTTCTGGATGCCTCCCCTTTCCGGACGCGACGGGCGTTCTTGAAGTCAGGCGTTGACTACGGGGGTGGCGGAGCGCTTCAAGCACGGGTGGCGTCCTTAAAGCGGCCAGCGCCGTCTCCGTTGTCCTTCGTGCGGTTCTTCCCGCCCTCGCGGAATCTTCTTCCTTGCCGTTTCCCGTCCCGGTCGAAGACTGGTCAGCGTTTGCGGCCGGCTTTACCGGCTCTGGGGCCTAACGTGCCATTAGCTCTCGTCAGGACCCGGGAAGAGCAAGCCGTTCGAGCCGGGCCGTTCAGGACGCGATGCTCTGGGATGCCTTTGAACGGCGGGACGATGGGAAGGCGGCGCGCCCGTACCGGCACCCGCTTCCGGAAGGCGGCGGCCGCCGGGCGTCCCTCTCATCCAGCGGGGCGCGGCTGATGGTGGCGGGTTTGGGCTTGAAAAAGAATTGAGGGCGCGGCTGAAGCTCACCCCCCCCCCGGTTTAGGCACCGCGTCCTGGCGGGCAAATCCGCTAGCAGGCTCGCCAGGCGTGAAGCATTGCGGAGTAAGGAGCAGCAGATGCGATCCGGCAAGGGCCCGGGCGTGGGAAGGCTTGGGGACGAGCAGGGGTACCTTGCTTCCGTAAGCGACCTGATGGCCGTGCTTTTCTTTCTTATGATGATAGCCCTATTCCTGTTCGCCGCGAGATCGGCAGTCTTGGCGGACGACCAGGAGCTGACGAAGCGCGAGCTCCAGGAGCTGAGCAGGCTCCACGAGGAAGATCAGGGACTTATCAGCCGCCTTGAGGCCCGGGGGGAAGGCCAGGCCTCCGAACTCGACAGGCTCAGGGGCCTGGAGGCCCGGTACGTCGAGGGTGCCAGCAGGTTCAATGCCCTCTATGACGACATCCTCGACACGCGCGAGGTCAGGAAGGAGTTCCTGAGGCATATCGAAGCGGGCATGCTGGCCAAGGGAAAGGCGGTGAAGATAGACCTGGACGAGGGCGTATTCAGGTTCCCTGACGACGTGCTCTTCGACTCGGCCGCATTCCTGCTCAAGCCCAAGGGTATGGAGGCCCTGGACGCGCTTGGCGAAATACTCTCCGCGAGCCTTCCCTGCTACGCGGGCGGGAGGCCGCCCGGGGAAATGCCGTATTGCCTTCCCCCCCTGCGGCGCAGGCCGGGGAAGTTCGACGTGATCCTAATCGAGGGCCATACCGACGACGTCCCCCTGGCCTCCAACTCGGAGATCCGAGACAACCGGCAGCTGTCGGCGTTCAGGAGCTGGTCTACCTACAACCACCTGATGCAGGGCTCCCCGTCCCTTGCCGAGCTCAGGAACGGGACGGGCCAGCACCTGTTCGGCATGAGTGGCTACGGCGAGAACAGGCCTTCCGTGCCCAACGAGGGAAGGGAGGATATGAGGAGGCTTAACCGAAGGGTCGACTTCAGGATAGTGCTGGCCGCGCCGGAACCCTCCGGCGCCGGCGCCGTCCGGCCGCAGGTCCCCAAGGCCTGAGGTCGGCTGTCGCGAGGCGCCTAAACGGCGGCTCCGGGACGCTCGTTGCCCTTTACCTTGGCCGCACCCAGTGCCGGCTCTCGAGCCGAGCTTTATTGCCGCCCGCTGCCGCCGGTGTTATGATTTTCCGTAATCTTGAAATCTTCCTGTCCGGCCGGCCTTCGAGGTCGCGCCGTCCCACCGGGCGCGCCTACGGTTCCAGCCTTCAGGGCGCACCGACGGCTCCGGCCTTCGCAGCCTTCCCCCGGCGGCGTTTCAGCCGTCCCCTTTCCTCCCGTACGGTCCGTCCCCTTGCCCCGCCCGGCCGACTGCCGATAGAAGCCGAGGGGCCGAGCTTCTCCCGAGGAGCCGTTTAGCATGGCATCAGACCCTAAATCGCTATCCGAGGCCGGCCAGGGCCCGTCCGTAGCAGTCGACGTATCCGCCTGTTGCTCCCTTCCGGTATGCGACGCGCTCCCGTTCATAAGGAGAGTGAGAGTGGACAACGTCCGCCGGGAGCGCCTGGACGCCGAGGGCATCAGCGTTTCCGCCGATCCCCCCCAAGCGTTCCCAGCGTTCACGATCCCGATAAGCCCCGGAAGGGCCATGGCCGCCTTGGACGTGCCGCCGGAACATACGGAGCCGCGGTACGACTGGGAGTATTTGGCTGGCGTAAAGGAGGAGGCTGGCATGGAGCTGACCTTCGGGCTCCTGCGGGGCGGGACGCCGTCGTCCGTCTCCGCCGCCCGGACGAAGCTTCTCCCGCCCTGGATCTGGCCGGGCGCGGGAACCGGGCTGGAGGCGAGCCTGGCCTTCTTCGCCCTGTCGGGGGCCCCGGCCGTCCTGGCCGACAGCACGGCGGAGCTTCTCAAGAACCTGGCTGGGGACGGCCGTCCCGAGGCGGCTGCCGAGGCCGTCTGGACCGCCCTGCGCGGCCGAGGGTACGGGCGCGTCGTGCCCGGGGCCCTGTTTTATGACCGGCACGTCAGCGTCATGACGCCGCAGGTCTTCG
>JAIRZX010000621.1 GCA_031267005.1 Deltaproteobacteria bacterium | reverse complement strand
CCAGCCTGAGGCTTTCGTCCAGCCTGAGGCTTTCGCCCAGCCTGAGGCCTTCGCCCAGCATGAGGCTTTCGTCCAGCATGAGGCTTTCGTCCAGCCTGAGGCTTTCGCCCAGCCTGAGGCCTTCGTCCCGCCTGAGGCCTTCGCCCAGCCTGAGGCCTTCGCCCAGCCTGAGGCCTTCGCCCAGCCTGAGGCCTTCGCCCAGCCTGAGGCCTTCGCCCAGCCTGAGGCACCCCTCGCCTCCCTTCCCGCAGTTCCCGCGATGCCGCCGGTCCAAGAGGCGGCCCCCCAGATGGCGGAGGAGCCCGACTCCTACGCCGCTGAGCCGGTAGAGGAGGCCTTAGTTCTGCCCGAGGCCCTCGTCCCCCCCGTTCCTCCCGTCCCCGTGTTGCCGCCGGTCCTGGAGGCTGCCCCCCCTATGCCGGAGGAGCACGTCCTTGACTCCCCAGCGGCTGCAGAGGCGGCAATAGTCCTGCCGGAGGCGCCCGCCCCCGCCTCTTACGCCGTGCCGCCGGTCCAAGAGGCCGCCCCCACGATACAGGCGGAGCCAGCCCTCTGCGCGCCTGAGGCTGCCGGGGCGGCCGCAGCCCAGCCTGATGCTTTCGTACAGCCTGATGCGCCCGCCCCCGCCGCTTACGCCGTGCCGCCGGTCCAGGAGGCCGCCCCCACGATACAGGCGGAGCCAGCCCCCTGCGAGCCTGAGGCGGCAATAGTCCAGCCGGAGGCTTCCGTCCAGCCTGATGCTTTCGTCCCGCCGGAGGCGCCCGCCCCCGCCGCTTACGCCGTGCCGCCGGTCCAGGAGGCCGCCCCCCCGGTACAGGCGGAGCCAGCCCCCTGCGAGCCTGAGGCTGCCGGGTCGGCCCCAGCCCAGCCCGAAGCTTTCGTCCCGCCGGAGGCGCCCGCCTCCCCCCAACCCGTTGCCGGCCAGGACTCGGCGCAGCCCCAAGAGGCAGGGCCCGACTCGCTGCCCCCCGAACAGCCGTCGCCGCCCGCTGAACCGGCACCCCGCGCCGACTACGGCGATCCCGAGACCTTCATCGAGAGCGCCTACGACGCCGTAAGGGCTGAAGCCATCGCCAGGGTCACGGAAAAAATCATGGCCATGAAGGACACCCAGCTTAAGGCCTTGTCGCCCAAGCTTATCGAGGCCATCTGCGCCGCCGACGCCGAAGGGCCCCCCCCCCGCGACCAGCCGGACGGGCTCCAGGGGAAGTGCGGCGGACTGCTGGGAGGGCTGTTCTGCTCGAGCCTTCCAGGCGAGGACAGCATCTCCTTCGCGGCCAAAACCGGCAGGGTCCCGGCCACGATAAAGGACATCGACTCGCTGGTTTCGGACATGGACTCCGCGGGCAACATGCGGGGAGTCCTCTTGACCCCCAGGGGCCTGGAACCGTCCGCCGAGAAACACATGGCCCAGTACGCCGGCATGCTGAGCTGCCCCGGCGCGAAAGAGATTGCCGAGGCCATGTACCTCTGCGGGTTGGGCTTCGGCGTCGACAGGAAGGTGGAATTCAAAGACGCCGACCTCGACTTCTTCGTGGGAATCGACGGACAGAGCCATTAATTAGGCGGCGCCCAGCCGCTCGCCTCCGAGGAGTACGACGCATGCCGTTGCCCAGACCCCAAGATATCACGCTGCCCGTCTTAGAGCTGTGCGGAGCCGTCCCCAAAGCCTCCCTCGAAATGCTGGAGAAGCATGTCGTCAAGACGTTCAGCCTCACCAAACATGACATTAAGGAGCGCCTGGGCGTCCGGAGGCAAACCAGGCTCCAGGAAAACATAGGCTGGGCCTGCTCGCAAATGGCCGGGGCCGAACTTCTGGAACCGGCGGTATCCGCGTCGGGCGAGGAGGAGTTCAGGATAACGAGCGACGGGCTGAAGGCCCTGGACCTCGGCGCGGAGCAAATCAGCACCCAGTTCATGAGCGGCTACCAGGCGTACAGGACGTTCCGGAGTATCCCCCTGTGGCCACCCCACAACATGAAGGCGGAAGTAAAAAGGATCTTGGACCTGGACGCCGTCGGGGCCGCCTCCCGCGCCCGGGCGCTGGAGGATCTCAGATCGCTCGCGGGCGGTCTCGGGCCGGACGGTTTCGGGAGGCTCGTCATAAAGCTCGCGATAGCCCTCGGTTACGGCGACGATAGGCTCGCGGAGGAAAACGCCTCCCGCGTGACAGAAGGGACAGTCTTGCGGCACCGGCTGGGCGCGTGCCCCGTCTACGTGAAGGCGTTTCCGGGCGGCGGCAAGGAAATCCAGGAACAGCAGTGCAAGCCCGTGGAAGCCCAGGTTGACGCGCAAGGCGCGGCCATGGGCTTGATCGTGGCCGCAGGGACCTTCTCGCGGAAAGCCATTTACTCCTCCAGGAAGCCCCCTAAGGAGACGAGGCTCGTGGACGGGGACAGGCTCTCGAGGCTTTTGTACCGCTACAGCATCGGCACGCTGACGCGCAAGACCTTCGAGTTCAAGAGGGAAAGGGACGATTTCTTTTCGAACCTCACCCTGAAATAGCCGCCTTAGGCCTTGAACGCGGCGCCCGCCCGGCAATTCCGGGAGGACACGCGCCCCGAAGCGCCGCCCTTCCCGCTCCTCCGAGGCCTTCCTGGGCCGCGCCCTGCCTTCCAAGAGCCGCCGAATCCGTCTGGGGAATAGTTGCAAGGCTTCCCCGGATCCCCTATACTTTGCGGCATTCGGCGAAAGGCGCTCTTAAGGCATGTCCTCCCGCCGCAGTCCAATACCCGGTAACGCTCCCACGCGTTTGCCGGGCGTCTGCCGCCTGGCGATCCTTAAGGCTGGCCAGCTCGCTTATATCCCGCTTCTCCTGCCCGCGGATATACGGCATGCCGATATCCCGCGCGCCGCATTCCGCAACCCGCCCCATCTTCGCGACGAAGGTCCCAGCCGGAAAACCATGAGATCCGGACGGGGCCAACCGCTCCGCGAAGGCCGGTCCGCTGGCGGAACCGGCATCGGCGCGAAACGCGACTGCCCCCGGGTCGCCGCGGCTGGCCGCGCGGCCATGCTCGCCTCGGGATACATCCCGAAGTTCACGAGGCGGAAAGGCGCGGCCCTGGAGTTCGGAACCCTCATGGACAACGGCTTGGACACTGGCCTGGCCTTCCTGAAGGCCCTGGCCGGAACGGGGCCGCACGGCGCGGGCGCCGCGGGGGCCTTCGGGCGGGAGCCGGGCGCGAGCGGCGCTGTCATGGGCCTTCTCGTGACGGACGGCCGCTTCGTTGCCGATGCCAAGGAGTTCTCCGGTACTACCCTGAGGATACGAGGCTCTTCTACGCGGACAGGCTGGGCGGAATCCTGTACAGGCACCTCATCGGCACTCGCAAGCTCGACGCGTAGGAATTCAAGAAGGAAGGGCGGAGCTTCTTCCGCAACCTCAAGAAGCCGCCGGACTGAGGCCGTCCAGCCTGGCGGCCTGGTTCGTCAGGGCGTTAGCTCCAATAAGGATCGTAAGGCCGTCAGGGCCAATTAAGGATACAAGGCCGTCAGGCCGCGTAAGCCCGTGAAGGCCTGCAAGGCCCTTAATGCTCGCAAGGCTCGTTTAGGATCGCCAATATCAAAAGCCTAAGGGCTCGTCCCGTCCCCCTCCCCCGAAGCCCCTTCCAACCAGCGCCCGTCCGCCGCTGGAACGCCTCGCCCTGAACGCCTATGCCGTTACCTCCCCTAAAAGACTTCCACCGGCCCGTGCTCGAGGCTTTACACAGCCTGGGAAAGGCGCCCATCCAAGAGTTGCGCTCGTATGTCTCCGAAAAGCTTAATCTATCCGAGGAGGAATGCTTGGAAAAGTGCACCTCCAATCAACATGACAAGCTCAACTTGATGATCTACAAATCCCTGCTCGCTATGATTTCCAAGGGGCTCGTTTCCCGACCGGGATGGGGACGCTACGCGCTAACGGAGACGGGACGATCCGCCGCCGCTTTCGACGCCGATGCCCTGGAAAGGCTCTTCGAGCGGAAACACAGGGAAGGGAGGCCCGACCGCCCGAATGGTTCCGACGGCACCGGCGAACGCAGACGCGTCGGCCGCCCGAAGCTTTCCGACGGCGGCGGCGAACGCGGGCGCGTCGGCCGCCCTAGGCTTTCCGACGGCGGCGGCGAACGCGGGCGCGTCGGCCGCCCGAAGCTTTCCGACGGCTTCGGCGAACGCGGGCGCGTCGGCCGCCCGAAGCTTTCCGACGGCTTCGGCGAACGCGGGCGCGTCGGCCGCCCGAAGCTTTCCGAC
>JAIRZX010000595.1 GCA_031267005.1 Deltaproteobacteria bacterium | reverse complement strand
GTCAATCGAGATGTCTTTGAACATGTTGGCTCCGGAGTCCAGGGAAGTCATGGCGAACCTGGTTATGCCCGTGACGAAGGCGAAGCGGACGTGTTCAATGTTCTTTTTTATGGACCTGTAAAAATCATGCAGGACGTCCCGGCAAGCCAAAGCGAGATTCCTGTCCGAAATATGATCGGTCACCGGAGCGTCGTACTCGTCCACCAGGATGACGGCGCCGACGCCGTGCTTTTCGTGGATGCCTTCCAGGAGATCTTCCATCATCCCCCCGTACGATCTCTCAGTATTTAACCGTACTCCGTGTTTAACTGCCTGTTTTTGCAAGCTCCACTTGATCTCGGAAACAAGATCGTCCCTGACTTTTAAATCGTCATAGGCCATGTTGAACTTCAGGACCGGGTGCCGCGGGAAGCCGTAGTCGCTTTGGGCGCCGATCCACAGGTCCTTGAAGAGTTCGGGAATCCGGGATTGAGCGTGAAATATACAGCAATAATCGAAAATCAGAATTATAGCTCAACCCAATATGTTGTGTTACCCGTTCACGATGAGGCGAGGAATTCGCCCATGCTTCCTCATATCTCGCAAGTAAACCGCCTTCGGTATCGGACCTCATCGGCGTCCCAGCTACCCTCATTTGGGTCTCGGACACCCTCCCATGACCTACCGGTAAACCTTATTCAGGAACCGGCAAAGTACATCCCCGGCTTCCCGGAGATTTTCTTTCGGCTAACTTTCTTCCTAGCCCTGCCTTTAGCTTCAGGCTTCCGAACTGTCTTCTGAAAACACTTGGTCTCTCCGCCCGAGAACGGATACATTTTATCCAATAATTTCAAAGGTTTAGCCTTTGAAACAATCATCCCTTTTTCCGCCGCTGACTCTAAAACGGCGCGATCGCCCGGGCGGCGCCCGTCGGACGAACCCGGAACGGGAGGCGCCTTGCCAGACCCTCGCGGGGCGCCACCGCACGGCTTTCGCCTTAAGCCGCCGCAGGGCACTCCCGCCTCGTCCGCAGGCCGTGGGGGGTAGGAGGAGGGGGGCGCGAGCGGGCCCGCCGGGGCCGTCCTCGGGGCACCTTGAAATCCGCCCCGAAAGCCTGTATATATTCCGGGCGCGAGCGGGAGGCGGCGGATGCCGTCCCCGGCCGCCGCGCCGGGACCCCGGACGGGGGCGGCGCCGGTTTCGAAAATCGGGCGCCTTCAGGCTCCCAAGGGCCGCCCCTTCCCGCGAAAGGCCAGACCCGCGCCCGGCGGGGGCCCCGGAGGCGGCCGGGCGCGAGGCGCGATTCCCCTTGACAGGCGGGGTTACGCAGTGCTATAAGCACAAGTTCAGGCCTTTTCGCGCCCTAAAGAGGGGGGAGCGTTCCCCCGCGATAGGCGCCCATTACGTCCAGGCCCCTCAAGGTAGCAAGAGATTATGGATATCAACAAGTCTTTCATGGCCAAGGAGCCCGAGGTGGACCGCAAGTGGTTCATCGTGGACGCCGCCGACAAGGTCGTAGGGCGCCTGGCCTCCGAGATAGCCGTCCGCCTCCGCGGCAAGCACAAGGCGATCTTCACCCCCCACTGCGACACCGGCGACTTCGTGGTCGTCGTGAATGCCGAGAAGGTCCGCTTCACCGGCCGCAAGCTGGAGGACAAGATCTACCGGCACTATACCGGCTTCATCGGGGGCCTCAAGGAAACCAAAGCGAAGGCCCTGCTGGCGAAGAAGCCCTGCGACGTGCTCATGCGCGCCGTCCGTGGCATGCTCCCCAAGAACACGCTGGGCCGCAGGCAACTGAAGAAGCTCAAGGTCTACTCTGGCCCGGCCCACCCCCACGCCCCCCAGAAGCCCGAGAAGATCGAGCTGTAGGCTCCCATTTATAGAGATCCCGAGGAACGACTTCATGCCAATCGAAAGGTTCTACGCCACAGGCAAACGCAAGAACGCCATCGCCAGGGTCTGGCTGGCCGCCGGATCGGGTACGGTAACCGTCAACAAGCGCCGTTCCCTCCAGGAATACTTCGGCCGGGAGACCCTGCGCATCGTGGCCGAGCAGGCCCTGTCGCTCACGAACAACCACGGGAAATTCGACATCTACATCCTGGCCTCCGGAGGCGGCGTCTCCGGCCAGGCCGGCGCCGTGCGCCACGGCATCGCCAAGGCCCTGGAGGCCTACGACTCCGAACTCCGTCCGGCCCTGAAGAAGGCCGGGCTCCTCACCCGCGACAGCCGCGAGAAGGAGCGCAAGAAGTACGGCCAGAAGGGCGCGAGGGCCCGCTTCCAGTACTCGAAGAGGTAGACCCGCCCCCGAGGGGGCTCCCAGCCACGCGGAAATCAAGCGGATCCGGGCCCCTCCTGAGCGGGAAGGGACCGGATCCTTTTTTATTGCCGAGGCCCCGCCGGACGTGGTTTTCCGGGGTCAAGCTCCATGCGCGCGGGAGGCTCCGTTATCCTTTCCGGACGCGCGGGGCAAGGTTCCGGGAGGGCCCTTGGCCGGCTTGCGGGCCGCTGGCTTGCGGGCCGCAGGCTTTCGGAAGCCCGTGGGCGCAACTCGGATTCTGATATCCACAGGTCAACAGACAATCAGGTCCCTTGCTCATCGGCTCCGCAGATCCTCGGATCCTCAAGCTCCGCAGATCCTCGGATCCTCGGATCCGCAAGTTCCTCGGAACCCCAGATCCCCCCGCGCTTTTGCGGGCTTCTAGCCCGCAGGACGGCTTCCGGGGGGCGTAACGAAAGGCGGCTGACGTCATGAAGGTAGGCGTGGTAGGGGCGATAGGCTACACGGGGTCGGCGGTGCTTGGCGTCTTAAGCGGAAGGCCCGGGACCGAGGTGACGGTCGTAACTTCCAGGGGCGACGCTGGCAGGCGCCTGGCCGACATGCTCCCCCAGCTCTCCGGCGTCCCGGGCTACCGGGATCTCGCGCTGGAGGATCCGGCCGATCTGGAAAAGATTAAGGAGAAGGACCCCGCGCGCTTCCCCGAGGCCTTCTTCCTCGCGGTCTCCCACAGGGCCTCCATGGCCCTGGTCCCGAGGGTGCTCGCGCTGGGGGCCAAGGTCATAGACCTTACCGGCGATTTCCGCCTGAAATCGCCTTTGATGTACCCCGAGTGGTACAAGTGCGAGCACACGGCCCCGGAATTCCTCGCCGAAGCGGTCTACGGCCTTCCGGAGATCCACCGCGCGGAGATAAGGAAGGCCCGGCTGGTGGCTAACCCCGGGTGCTACCCCACTTGCGTGATCCTTTCCCTTCTGCCCCTGGCCGAGAAGAGCCTGCTCGGGCCGGACTCTCCCGTCGTCTGCGACTGCAAGAGCGGGGTCTCGGGGGCGGGGAGATCGGCCTCGGTCCCCAACCTCTTCGCCGAGGTCGCCGAGAACTTCCGCCCCTACAAGGTCGTAGGCCACGCCCATACCCCCGAGATGGCCCAGCAGCTCGCCTTGGCCGGTGGGAAGCCCCTGAGGCTGACCTTCACCCCGCACCTTGTCCCCATGAACCGCGGCATAGAGGCCACGGTGTACCTGGACGCCGAAAAGCTCCCGCCCTACCCTGAGCTGAGGGACCTCTACGAGGAACGCTACGCCTCCGAGCGCTTCGTGCGCTTCCGGGGGGAGGGCGCGGTGCCCGAGACAGCCGACGTGCGCGGCACCAACTTCTGCGACGTGGCCCTCTTCCGCGACGAGGCGGCGGGCATGCTCAAGATAGTCTCCGTCATCGACAACCTCGCCAGGGGCGCGGCCACCCAGGCCGTGGCCAACCTTAACCTCGTTTCCGGCGAGGACGAGGGCCTGGGCCTCGCGTCCGCGGCTTTAAGGCCGTAGGGACCGACCGCCCCGGCCCCGGGGCACGCCCCTGGGCCGCGGCCCGCGCCGCTGGAGCTCCCGCGGGCGGCCTCGCCGGCTCCTCCCCGCGCAGCTAGCCATGGAACATCCAGCCCGCTTCACTTTGAGGGAAACGGCCGGGGCCGCGAGGGCGGCCCTGTGGGCGGCGCTCGTGGCCGCCGGGGCCTTCGTGTCCCTGCCCCTGGGCCCGGTGCCCTTGACCCTCCAGACCTTCTTCATCCTCCTGTGCGGCTTCACCGAAGGGACCCGCGCCTGGAAGCCCGTGGCCCTCTACGTGGGGGCGGGGCTCCTGGGCTTCCCCGTCTTCTCCGGAGGGGTGGCGGGCCCGGCCGTGCTGGCGGGTCCCACGGCGGGATTCGCGCTCTCCTTCCCCTTGGCGGCCTATACGGCCGGCCTCGCCGCGAAGGGCGGGGCGCCCGGCTCGCCCTCAGGGCGCCTCTGGCCCCGCTACGCGCTTTACGGGTGCCTGGCCACGATCCTCGTAAACGCCGCCGGGGCCGTAGGCCTCCACGCGAACCTCTCGCTCCCCTGGGATCGGGCCTTTCTGGCCGTAGTCCCGTTTCTCCCGGGAGGGGCCTTGAAGATAGCCGCGGCCGTCGCCTGCGCCTCGGCCGCAGCCGCGAGGCTCGGGCTCCGGGAGGGTCCGGCCGGCGGGGGGCCTCCATGCCCAGGGGAGGACCTGGAGCCCGAACGCGGCGGCGGGGGCGGGGCCAGCGGCGCGGTCGGGCCGCCGGATAGCCGCAATCTTGCCAAAGCCGCGCCGGGCGCGGATCAAAGGGCGGCCGGCGGGGCGTATAGCTCCCCTTCTTCCGGCCCGGACGGACGGCCGTACAGCCACGATCGCCCCGAAACCGAGCCGGACGCGGCTCGCGGCGAGAAACGATCGGCTCCTTCCGGCCCGGACGGGACGCAGGGAAGCGCCGAGCCTCCCGAAACCGCGTCGGACGCGGCTCGCGGGGAGGATCGATCCCTTCCTTCCTGTCCGGACGGGACGCAGGGAAGCGCCGAGCCTCCCGAAGCCGCGCCGGACGCGGCTCGCGGGGCGGAACGCTCGCCTTCTCCCGGCTCGGGCGAGGCGGACGAGGCTCCGGAACGGGGGGGCGGCTGCCCAGCCTCCGGCCCGGGCCGCTCCGCCGGGGGGAGGGCGGCTCCGGATGCTTAAGGCTGAGTGCATAAGCTTTTCCCACCGCGGGGGGGCCGAGCTCTTCGGGGGGGTTTCCTTCGAGCTCCCGGACGGGAGCTTCGCGCTTTTGTGCGGGGCGAACGGGGCGGGCAAGAGCACGCTCCTGGACATCCTGGCGGGACTGGAGTCGCCGAAGGGGGGCAGGGTAACCCTGGACGGGAAGCGCTCGCGGGAGGCGTTGGCGGAGGGCACGGCGCTTGTGCCGCAAGACCCTGACCAGTACCTGCTGGGGGAGGACGCCAAGGAGGAATTGGAGCTGGGCTTGGGAATCCGCCGGGGGGGGAAGGGCCGGGAGCCGGAGGATAAGGCCAGGGTAGCGGCGGCGGCGGCCGGCTGGGGGCTTTCCGACGTCCTGCGGGTCCCGGTAGAGAGCCTCTCCCCGGGGCTAAAGAAGAGGCTCGCCATGGCGTCCGCGCTTGCGTCCGGGCCCAGGATCGTGCTCCTGGACGAGCCTTTCTCGGGGCTGGACTGGCCGGGGACGCTTTCCCTGCTGAAGGATTTGGGGAGGCTCAAAGACGCCGGGCGCGCCGTCGTGGTGGCCACCCACGAGCCTTACCTGTTAAGGGATCTCGCGGACGCGTGGCTGTTGCTGAAAAAAGGGGGGAGCCTCTTCACCCGCGATCCAGCGGATATGGAGAGGCTCCCCGAATTCGGAGTGAGGCCTTATCCAGGGCCGTGACGCGCCGGGCCGCGAGGCGCCGGGCCGCGAGGCGCCGAGGTTAGCCTGGCGGTTTTGTTCGGCGGGGCCATTCCGGCGCCGTAGCAGACGGGACGCCGGCGCACTGGCAGGTTCCCTACGCCATGGTCTTCAGGGTCTCCGGGACGCCCTTCGTGCCGCCGCTGCGGGCGTAGGAGGTGAAGACGGCCTGGTTCCGGGAGAGATCGTCTATGGTCTCCTTCAGGACCGAGAGGTTCCTGGACAGGAAGCCAGCGAGCTTCTCCTCCAGCCGCATGACCTCTCCCAAGGTGGTCTCCAGGCGGTCCTTCACGTCCTTGTTGCGGGCGTGGGACTGCCGGTCGCGGGCCATGAGGTTAAGGTTCTGCGTGGTGAAGTCCACAAGGCTCCGGCGGGCCTCGATGAAGTTCTCCCAAAGCGCCGGGTCAAGGGGGTCGGCCCCGGCTGCGGACTTCCTCTTGAGGGTCCCCAAAAAGCGGCGGTCGAGATCCAGGCACTCGCGGGAGACGTCAAGGGTTTTCTCCCAGAAGGCCTTCTCGGAGGCGACGGCGTCGCGCCTCGCGCCGCACTTCCGGGGGAGCGCCGCCTCGAGCCCGAAGCCTTGCGCCATGCCGGAAATACCGGGCCGCGCCGCGGCCTCGCGCATCGTCCTGGCGCCCATCAGTGGCCACCCTGGCTCAGGCCCGGGAGGATCTCGGCCAGGCGCCGGAGCGAGTCCGCGAGTTCGTACTCGAGCACGTCCGCGAGGAAAATCCAGTCCTTCTGCTCCTGGAGGCTTATCAGGGTGTTCAGGACCTCGACCAGTCCGTCCAGGTAGCCGGTGAGCTCCGATCCGTTCTCGCCGTCCCCTCCCTGCCAGAGGTTAAGCACGTGCCGGGTCTGCTCCAGCATGCTCATAAGCAGCTGCAGGGCCTCCAGGAAGTTCAGGAAGTGCTCGTTGGCCTCTTGTTCGTCCCCGAGCCTGAAGGACTCGACTATCTTGGGAAGCGCCTCGAGGAGGGTCGTCAGGTACTTGGGCCCGGTTTTGAGGAAGCTCAGGCCCATGTCCTCCAGTGTCAGAGTGTCCAGCACGAGCGACTCTATGGAGGAGCGGTCGACCTCCAGGGCCGCGTGGGGCACCTCCTCGGAGTAGGGGGAGCCGTTCACGACCACCGAGCAGATTATCCTGCCGGTGGTGACGGGGTGCTCCATGAGGTTCAAGAGTATCTCCTCCAGGTTCGCGCCAGCGACCTCGCCCGCCGTCAACGCCTGCCCGTCTATGGTCAATGTCTCCATGTCGATGCTCCTTGCAGGGAAATTTGTTCTGTCAGGGGCCGTGCCCCCTTCCCGCAGAGTCGATCCTAGCAATTGGCAGGCCATTTTAACGGCCCTTCCCGGGTCCGTCGCCGCGGATGAGCCCGTGTATAGTTCGTATCGGCCGTAACCGCCGCTGGGTTTAGCCCCCCTCCTAGCGCCGGCCGGGAGCCTTGGCCGGGGGGGGCGGGGTCTGCGTGGAGGGCCGGGATGCCGGGATCCCGGGAGGCGGGGGACGGGAGGCGGGGCGGCGGAAGACGGGGGGCGGGGAGGCGGAAGTCCTGAGACAGGGGGGGAAGGGCCGGCCCGGGCCGGGGGCCGAAGGCGCGGAGCCCGCGATGCCGTAAGGCGGGAGGATGCCTGCGGCTCCGGCGATGGTCCCGGAACGGTCGGGACGCGCCGCCAAACCAGCGGGGCCTTCCTTATATAGGAGGGAGGGACAGAAGGCCCGGCAAGGCCCCGGAAGCCCCAGCCGGCCGGGGCCGCTCCCTCTCCCGCTTTTCCCGAAGCGTTCCTCCGAGGGCCGGACAGGCTAACGCGGCCCCGCATGACCGGCCGGAAGGACGGGTTTCGTGCGGAAAAGCTACATTCCTGGAGAGCTTTTGGCAGAGCCTGGCCTCGCCCGGATCTGGGAAAAGGCTTCCGTGTCGCTTCTGGGCGGGGCCGGTGCGGGGCGCGTGGGGGGAAAACCTTTCCGACGGCGCGAGCTCCGGCGGCGAAAGGGGGTTAAGCGGAACTTGGGGCGGGCGGCGCCCCGCCGGCGCTTCCCGCGCCCGGCGGCCAAGCGGGGCCCCCCCCCGGCCCCCTGTCCCCGGACGGCGGCCCTGCCCCCGGCCCCCGGCCCCCTGTCCCCGGCCGGCGGCCCCGCCCCCGGACCCCTGTCCCCGGACGGCGGCCCCGCCCCCGGCCCCCAGACCCCTGTCCCCGGACGGCGGCCAGGCGGGCGCTTCCCCCGGGCCCGCCGGGACCTGGCGTTCCCGTCTTGCTGCGGTCGGCCTGGGGGCTTGCCCGGCGGGGGTTCGGGCGGTTTGCTTTTTACCGGGGCCTGTGATAGATAAGGGCTTGTTTCCAGCCTCCCGGAGCGGACGGGGTCCCGCGGGATCCTGCCCGGCCGGGCCCCGGACCGCGATGAAATCCCACCCTGCAGGTGCCCCGACATGAGAGTATCCCTCCCGCTTCTCGCCATACCCGCCTTCTCCCTGGCGCTCGCCACGGCCTGCGCCTCCGGCGGCATAAGCGTCACCAGCTCGAACCTGGAGAGGGAGGTAGCGCTCCTGCGCCAGGAGGTGGCCGACCTGAAGGATCGCGGCGGCGCCGGGGGCGGCGGTGGAGGGGGCGGTTCCACCGACCTCCGCCTCCAAGTGGACAACATGCGGGCCAACATCCAGCGCCTGAACGAGAGCGTCGAGACGGCTTCCCTGGGCGGCATGTCCATCAGCCAGCAGCTCCAGTACCAGTCGGCGCGGCTCGACCGCCTGGAGAAGCGCGCGAACCTCCAGCCTTTGAGCCGGGACGTCGTGGGCCCGGATCCCGCCATGGGCTCAGTACCGTTGGTGACGGCCCCTCCGGCCGCCCCGGTCGTGCCTCCGGCGGGACCGCCCGTCAGCCAGCCCGGCGCCTCTGTAGCCCCCCCCGCCCCGGGGACTGTCCAGACCGGGCCACCGCCCGTGATGCCGGGGGCCTCGGTGGAGATGCCGCAGGGGGCCGAAACCCCGCAGCCGCCCCAGGCCAGCGCCTACGACCAGGGCAAGGCCCTCTTCGACCAGAAGGACTACCCGCGGGCCATGGCGCTTTTCAAAGACTACTTGGCCGCGGAGCCGGGCGGCTCCCAGGCGGCCGCGGCCCAGTATTACATAGGGGAGTGCCTCTACTTCCAGAACCAGTACGAGGACTCTATCCTGGAATACCAGGTGCTCGTGAGCGGGTACCCCAAGAACAACCTGGTGTCCGCCGCTCTCCTGAAGCAGGGGCTGGCCTTCCAGGCCACGGGCGACACGGCCAGCGCCCGCATCCTCTACCAGAAGGTCGTAAGGGAGTACCCGAAGAGCTACTCAGCCGGCGTCGCCCGGGAACGGTTGAAGACCATCTAGCCAGCAGCCCGCGCCTCTTCCACCGGCGCCCGCCCAACCCATTGCCGCCTCCGGGTCCGCGCCGCCCGGAGGCGGTTCTGTTTTGGGGCTCAGGTTTTAGAGCCTCTGACTGGAGAGCCCAGGTTTTTGGCAAGGCGGCGGAGGTCCGGGGGAGAGAGGTTTCCGCGAGGAGCGAAGAGCGGCCGGGGGCTTTCCGTGAAAGCGCCCGGCCGAACTCAAAGGCTTCCGGGCGGAATCCTGAGGCTTCCGGACGGATTCCTGATGCGCGTATCCGGCCGCGTTTGGGAGATATCGCCTTCGGGCACCGCGACCCCCCGTCCTTCCCCGGCCGTTCCCGCGCTTTTTTTCCGCCAGGCGCTAGCTGGGGATTTCCAGGATTTAACCCGTTTTAGCGGGTAATTCGCCCCCTGCGGAACGCCTTTGCCGGGCCGGCGGAGGGGCCTTTTAGCAGCGGCGAATTTTTTTTGTGGGCTGCCCCTGACCAAAGGGTTGGCAATATCGATTATAAAGTGCTATTATTTTATTAAATAAGTGTTTTGTGGCATTCCGGGGTCTGTTCGAGCGCGCGAAAACAGGGCCCGGAGCCGGTCCGGGGGTTCGGGGAAGCCCGGAAGATCAAGGCCCGGGGCGGCCTTTCGCAAATCGTTCCGGATTTGAAACGGGCATTTGAAGGTGTTATACTCGTCAGACGGGTAGCCTCCCGCAAGCACCCTTAGAGGCGGAGCTTTTTTTCGGCGCCCGCCACCCAACCGCGGAGTAGGTTCGGCATGGCTCAGCAGATCGACGGCAAGGTTTGGCAGGGCAAGTCGGTCCTGGTGGTGGACGACTACCAGGCGGTCCGCAAAACCATAAAGGAGCTGTTCGCGAGCATGGGACTGGACGTCTCCGAGGCGGTCAACGGCGTGGAGGCCCTGGAGGTCCTAAACGGGAAGCGGGTGGACTTGGTCATAAGCGATCTGGTGATGGCCGAGATGGACGGCTTCGAACTTACCGAAACGTTAAAGAACAACCCGAAGCTGAGGGGCATACCGGTGGTCATCCTGTCCACGCACGCAGACTACAAGTACATCTTCAAGGCTCTGAGGCTGGGCGCGGACGACTACCTCATAAAGCCGCCGACGGCCGAGATGGTGAACATCGTCCTCGCGAGGATCTTCAACCGTGAATGGTAACACCCCGGGCGAGCAGACGGCCGAATCCAAGCAGGCGGCCCCCGCCCCTGCGGCGGGCGCGGCGGCGGCCGCCTCAGGCGGGCCTCCCGAGCTGGACCGCATGGCGGTTAAAATCTCCCACCTGGACAGGCTTCTGGGCCTGACGGGGGAGATAATCATCTCGGCCTCGAACATCTCCATTCTCCAGAGGCACCTGTCCACATCCACGGCCAACATCGACAAGAACTCGATGGAGATGATCAAGAACGTGGCCATGACCACGAACCGCATCTCCTCGGATCTCCACCACCTGGTCATGGACATCCGCATGGTGCCCATAAGGGAGACCTTCCTGAGGTTCCGGAGGCTCGTGCGCGACCTGGCCAAGAAGAAGGGCCGCCAGGTGAACTTCGAGATAGTGGGAGAGGACACGCTGGTCGACAAGACCGTGGCGGAGCGCCTCTACGAGCCCCTGGCCCACCAGATAAGGAACGCCGTGGACCACGGGCTGGAGGATCCGCTGGACCGGAAGCACGCGGGCAAGCAGCCCACCGGCCAGCTGACACTTACCGCCTACAAGAAGGAGGGCTTCACTTACGTCTCCGTGTCGGACGACGGGCACGGCTTGAACGAGGCCCGCATCCGCCAGGTGGCAGTCGAGAAGGGCTTTCTGCCCTACTCCGCCGCGGCGGCCATTTCGGCCCAGGAGTGCTGGAACCTCATCATGCAGCCGGGCTTTTCCACCAACTCCGAGGCGACGGAGATCTCCGGCCGCGGCGTCGGCATGGACGTGGTGAAAAGCACCGTCGAGAACCTGGGGGGCGAGGTCATCATAGACACCGCCCCGGGCAAGGGCACGATCTTCACCTACAAGATCCCCCAGCTCTCCGCGGTGAACATCACGGACGCGCTCATCATCCGCTCCGGCGAGAGCTACTACGCGGTCCCCATCGGGAACGTCGTGGCCACCCAGTCCTTCTCGGCGTCGGAAGTGCATACGACCATGGAGCGCACGGAGAGCATCACGTACCTGGGCTCCATCGTGCCCCTCCATGACCTGAGGGGCCTCCTCACCGGGACCCCGCTGGCCGGCTCGGAGTTCGAGGACTACCTTCCGGTCATAATCATAGACGCCAAGAACGGGCGGATAGCCCTTAAGGTCTCGGAGTTCATCCGCCCCCAGAAGCTCGTGCTCATCCCCCTTCCGGAGATCTTCAGCGTGCGCGGCGTGGCGGGCACGACAATACTGGGCGGGAGCCAGCTGGGCATGGTGCTCGACCCCTTCGACCTCATCGCCATGTCCAGCGGCAGGACGATGGACGCCTCGGAAGCGGGGGGCGGCTTCATGGACCACTCCGTCCTGGACGTGGGCGACGAGGGCGCCTCGGTCGAGACCTTGGGCCCGGACGCCCCCGAGGCCGGGGCCGGGCCAGGGGGGGCGGAACCCTCCGCCGCCGCCATCCCCCGCCCCCAGGAGACCATGGACGAGTCCATGGCCGAGGAGTTCTTCGTCGAGATCCAGAATATTTTGAACGATCTTAACGAGGAAATCTTCCAGCTGGAGAAGGAGCCGGACAACATAAGGCGGGTGAACACGATTTTCCGGCACTTCCATTCGATCAAGGGCAACTTCATAATGACCGGCTTCACCAACGTCGGCACCTTCGTGCACGAGGTGGAGACGGTCCTGGACCAGGTCAGGGAGAAAGAGCTCAAGGTCTCCCAGGACGTGATAGACCTGCTCCTGGACGCCGTGAAGAGCATGGAGCACGGCATCACCGAGATCCGCGCCGGGCGGGGCTACGAAGTGAGGGACCCCGAGCTCCTGGCGGAACTCGCCCGCTACAAGCGCGCGGAGACCCACGAGAAGCCTGACGAAGCGGTGGAGGACGAGAACTTCCACCTCTCCCCGCTGGGGACCATACTGTACTTCGCGAAGATCAACACCAAGGGCACCCGCGTCTACCAGTCCATGTTCCGGATAGGGCCCTCCTTCCAGGAGACGAGCCTGGTGGCGTACCTTATCGTGAAGAGGATCGCGCTTTTGGGCGATCTCATAGACACCGTGCCCAGCCTCGACCGCATCGAGAAGGGCCTGGCCGCCGAGAAGCTGAAGCTCATGTTCTCCTCCACCCACTCGCTGGACGAGGTGAACTCGTTTTGCGAGCGCCAGCTGAAGCGCTTCTACAACGTCGTCGAGTACGAGAACCTCTCCGTCGACTGACGCCCGGTCGCTTAAGCCCCCCGCCAGTGCCCCCCCCCGGCGCCTACCCACCCCCGAGCCAACCCATGAGCGCAACGATACTCCTCCATCTCTCAGACGCCCCTTTGAAGGAGAAGCTGGAAGGCTTCCTGGACGGCGGGAAGTACACGCTCCTGCCCCCCCTCCAGACGCCTCCCGGCGGCCCGGACGCGGCGACGGCCGCGGAGATCCTGGCCTCCCGCCCCGACGTGGTCGTATTGGACTACATAGCCGAGGACGCCTGGAGCGTCAAGGTTCTCCAGGAGGTGACCGACGAGCGCAGGGCCACCGGCTTCATCTTCGCGGACGCCGCCGGCGGGACGGATCTGGAAAACCTCACGATGGCCTTCAACGAGGGGGCCGCCGCCTTCGTCCGGCCCGACGTGCAGAAGGCGGCGTTCCTGAACATGATAGCCCGCATCTGCGAGGGGCCGGCCCGCATCCGGCACAGCCGCGACGGGTACAGGCAACTGGAGGAGGATCTCCAGTCCACCGGCCAGGCCCTGTCCAAGGCCAAGACGCTCCTTGCCGCCGCGCAGAAGCTCGTGGGCTACCTGCTCGCCACCCCCGTCAACGCCCAGCCCCGCAGGGCGCTCGTCCTCTCGGACTCCAGCTACCAGCGCGAGATGCTGAAAAAGCTCATGGAGGATTTCAACTTCCAGGTGCTCACCGCCTCCGGGGTTGACGAGGCCGTAAACCTGGCGCTCGCCGAGAAGCCGCGCATAATCATAAGCGACTACGCCCTGGAGGACGGCCGCACCGGGGTGGATTTCTGCCAGGAGATGAAGTTCAACCGCAAGTTCCAGCCGCTCTATTTCGTCGTCTGCACGGCTGGTCTGGACAAGCTCCCGGCCATAATGGCCCCCGGCAACGGGGTCGACGACTGCATCCTTAAGCCTTCCAGCGACAGCTCAACGGCCGAGTTCATCTCCCGTGTGGCCCTGGGGCTCATATTCTGATGCGGGAGAACCGCGCGAGCCCGCCCTTCGACAGGATCTGGCGGCTGGTCGCCCTTTTCGCCCTGTGCGGGCTCATCTACTATTTCAGTTTCGACAACGGCCGGCAGACTTCCAAGGCCAGGATCGCCCGGCTCCAGGAGCAGTCCCAGCGGCTGGAGGCCGAAAACGATTCGTTAAGGGTCCAGCTCGATCTTCTCCGCCGCGAAGCGGCCTCTCCGAGGGCCGGGAGGGAGGGGGCCCTTCCCGCCGCGGCGCCGGAACCGCTCTCCGGGCGGGACGCCTCTAGGAAGCCCGGCCCCGCCAGTGACGCGTCCGGGCAGGACGGCCCCGCCAGTGACGCGTCCGGGCAGCCGCCAGCGTCCCCCGGCCTTTCTTCCCAGTCCCCCCGGCCTCCGTCCCCGCCTGGGGACTTGCCCCCCGCCGGGGCCGAGGAACCCCAGGGGACGTTCATAGGGGACGCGGGCCTCTCCGCGGCGTCGGCCGGGGAGGGCGCCCCGCCCCGGACTCCGGACACTGCGGCTTCGGGCGAGCCGACCCTTACGCGGCTGAACGTCAGGGGCGACGAGTCCCGGCTCCTTCTGGACGGCCAGGTGCTCCTTTCCGTGGGGGACATAGACAGCCTGGACAAGATCGCGTCGGTCAGGGTCCACCAGCTGGACACGGAGCAGAGGGTTTCCACGGACATGCAGCCGGGCGAAAGCCTCATCATCGCGAGGGGGGGCAGGGACCACAGGCTTCTCCTGGACCAGTTGAAGGGCTCGGTCGCGGTCTTCATCCTCATAAGCCCCTGATTTCCCGCCGCGGGAGCCCGGCTGGCCCGTTCCCAAGGCCTTCCGGCCCGGCCCCCCAAGCTCCGGAGCCTTCTTTGGCGCCTTTGCCGCGCCGCCTCCAGTGGGAAGCGCCCAGTCTTTTTCCGCCCCGGCGCCGTTTTCCCGGCTCCGTCAAGTTTTTTCCCTTTTCGTTTTTTAAGCCCCTGCACAATTTAGGCCTTGCGGCATTAGGCTTTATGGCCCCGGCCTTGCGCTTTTCCTTTTCCGTTCCGTGCCTTCCCTGGCCGTTCCCGCTTTAAGCACTAAGGTTTCGGTTTCCAGTTAACGGCCACACGTTTTCCTGTCCTGCTTCTTCCGCTATCCTCACCGCAGTCAATAATTCGAGGCATCAGGGACTGGCCGCGCCTGGACCCGCAGGATTTCCGCGCCGGCCGCCCCGTCTCCCGTCTCCCGTCTCCCGTCTCGCGTCCGGCATTCAAGCTATCCGTAGCCTGTCCGCTGAAACGCGCGGGAAGCGCCAGCGCGTCAAGCCTGGCCTGGCCGTATGGGCTTTCGGGACTTAAGGCCGTTTGGGCCCGTCAGGCGCTTGCGCGCTTCTGGGGCCTTAAGCCTCTTTAGGCCCTTAAGGTTCTTTAGCGCCTCTGAACCCTTGCGGCCCTTTGGATTTTTAAGAAGGTCCCGTTTCTCCTTTGGCTTATTCGGATCCTTAAGAAGGTCCCGTGGGAGTTAAGCTCCTTTGGAGCTTCAAGGGCCTAAAGAACCCTGAAGCCCTTTGGAGCCTTCAGGCCTTCGAAGCCCTTCAGGTTTCCGGGAGCTTTTCGAGCCTTGAAAATTTTGAGGCCCTTTTAATTATGGATTAGGTTCAGGCCATTTTGATCAGGCAAGCGCTTTCGGCGGCTTCGGTCCGCCGGGCCCGCGAGTCGCGGGGGGCGCGGGCGGTGCTGACGGCGTGGTCGATCTGGGCGGACGTACGATCGCCAGGCCGTAGCCGGGACGTCCCGGCGGGCGCTTTTCGGGCTGGGCGTCGGCCTTCCGGGTTTTCCCGGGTTTCCGGACGTAACGTTCCGGGTTTTTTCCGGACAGCCGCGTTCGCCGACATTTGCGTAGTTTTCCCGCAAGCGCGTTTTCCCGCCCGGCTCCGAATTTGCCGGGGCTTTAAAAGCTGGGCTCCGGCCGGGCCTGCCGAATTTCCGGAATCCGCCTAAATTTCAGTAATGTTCCCGTGTCCCTGTTTGGAATTTCACTAGTTTCCCGAATTGTTTTTCCTTTCCTTTTGTGTTTTGAGCCTTTGCGGCCAGTTCGCGCGCCCGGTCGCTTAGGCTTCGGCGGAACGTCCCCGCGCCGGTCGCGGCGGCCCCAAGCGGCTTTTACGCCCGACAGGCGGCGGATCCGCATGAAGCGCCGCAGTTTGCAAGCCCCGCCGCGCAAGGCACCGACGCGAAGCGCCGCGCGCGGGCTTATCCGGCTTCCGGGCCCCCTTAGATCCCGCAAGGAGCGGCCGCAACAGCTTTAATGGAGGGAACCCCCCGACCCATGGACAGTGAAGAGAGGATTCGCCACGACTTCGAGCTGGCAAAGCAGACTTTGAACGAGCGCACCCTCAGGGCTTTCGTGGCCGAAAGGGCGAACTCCGTGGGCTACGGGGGAGTGACCATGGTCCACCGCGCGACGGGGGTGGCCCGCTCCACCATCAAACGCGGCCTCCAGGAGATAAGGGACTTAAGCTTCGATCCGTCAGCCGAGCTGAAAGCGGGCAGGATCCGCCGCTCCGGCGGAGGGCGCATCCCGCTCGTGCGCCACTATCCCGGCCTGAACGTCGCCATAGAGACGATCCTGGAGCCCTGCGGCCTCCAGCCCGGAGAGACGCCGCCGCTGAAGTGGACGCTGGACTCCACGAGGAAGATCTCGGCGAGATTGAAGACCGCCGGCTTGGACGTCTCGCCGTCCACGGCCAGAAAGCAGCTGAAGTCCCTCGGCTACACCCTCCAGACCACCTGCCGCCACATGCTCGGGGACAACCAGCACCCGGATGGGAACGCCCAGTTCTCCCACATAAACGACCGGGTCGGGCTCGAGATAGGTCGGGGGAACCCCGTACTGAGCGTGGAGTCGCGGAGGCTCGTCAAGGGAGAGTGCCCGTCCTTCGAGCGTTTCAAGCCCAGGCCTTACCCCGGCTCCAACCGCGCGATCTCCGTGCCGCGCGGCCTCTACGACCTGTCCCGGCTCCGCAGCGGCTCCGAGATCGACACCGACCGGGCCGACTCCGAGTTTACGTGCCACTCCATTCTCGGCTGGTGGAAGGCCGAGGGCCGCAGCCTCTTCGAAAGCGCCCGGCAGCTTTACGTTACCGTGGGCCGCGGGGGCTGCACCTTCAACTCCAAGGACGTCTGGCGCTCCTCCGTCTTCGAACTGGGCACCAGGATAAAGGTGCCCATCTCGATCTCGCACTTCCAGCCCGGCACCAGCCGCTGGGACCCGGAGCTGTGCACGAGGCTCTTCTCCTTCCTCAGCACGGGCTGGCACGGCGACCCCTTCGGGAAGTACGAGACCTCCGTGACCCTCCTTTCGGGCCGACGGTGCGTCCCCCAGCGCCTCCCCTCCTGCCTGCTTAACCACGGCGCCTACTCGGCGGAGCGCTCCTGGGAAGACCTGGAGGAGATCCTGGACCACACCGACGAGGACGGCTTCCAGGGCGAGTGGAACTACACGGTCATGCCCGGCAAGAAGTCCCGCAACGCCTCCCGGCGGCTCGTGAGGCTGGACTGCGTCGCCTCGGTGGACGGGGAAGGCGAGTAGCCCCCCCGCCTGGAAGGCTGGAAACCCGGCCGCCAAGGGCTAAGGGCCAAGGGCTTCAAGGCCGCCAAGGGCTCCAAGGGCTCCAAGGGCTGCTCTGCGGCGTTTTGGGGACAGCCCGCCGTTGTTGCCTAGGGCGCGGGCCCGTTCGCCGGAAGCGTTCGGCCCGGAGGGACGGGCAAGGCGGCCAGTCAAGCACCGGACGCCCGTGACGCCCTGGGAGCCGCCGCGTTGCGGAACGGCGTCGGGCGTCCGGGGCTTCGGACCCGGAAGGCCCGGATGAGTTCGCTGGAGGGCACGGATGCCTTTCGGCGGATGCGCACTGGATGCCGGCGGGCGAGGCGGATGACCGCGCGTCATTTGGCCGTTCTCGGGGCAGCCGCGAACGGCATCCTGAAAAAACGGGCCGCTTCCCGAATCCATCCGGACACATCCGGATCCATCCGGATCCTAAACGAGCTCGTCCCGTTCCGTCCGGAGACGTCCCGGATCCATCCGCGGCTTTACGGGTACGTCCCGATCAGCTAGGGCCCATCTGGCTCTCTGCTTGACCGCCGCGATCCGCCAGGAACCGCCCTGTTCCTTGCGGGACCGTCACGATCGGTCCGTAACCTTCCTGATCCATCCGGAATCATCCAGTTCCGGACCTTTATTTCCTGAATCATCCCGGAGCCTTGCGAAACAGTCCGGGAACATCCGGGAACATCCGGGAACATCCGGGAACATCCGGGAACATCCGGGAACATCCGGGAGCATCCGGGAGCATCCGGGAGCATCCGGGAGCATCCGGGAGCATCCGGGAGCATCCGGGAGCATCCGGGAGCATCCGGGAGCATCCGGGAACATCCGGGAGCATCCGGGAGCATCCGGGACCATCCGTCA
>JAIRZX010000571.1 GCA_031267005.1 Deltaproteobacteria bacterium | reverse complement strand
GAACGCAGTGCGAAGGACTTGCCCCCCATCCCGGCGCAGCAGTCCAGGAACCTGGCGGGCCAGGGGCCGCCGGGCCGGGCGGCCAGCAGGGCCGTGAGCTGGGAGGCCTCGTCCTGGATGCCGAAAAGGCCCTCACGGTAGCCGGGCCAGGAATCGGGCCTGCCCGCGTTCATCACCGAGGACCGGAGCCCCGAGGGCGACCAGCTGGTGGGGACCGTGTGGAAAGGGAGCCTCGCCGCGAACTCCGCCCGGGGCCCGGCCCTGGGGGAAAGCCTCAGGGTGGGCGGAGCGGGCTGGTTCCCGGCCGCTAGGAAGGCCCTGGTCTCGCGCACGCCCCATTCGGAGGCGAACTTGGCCACCATCCACTCGGGGTGCGAGTAGAAGGTGGCCAGCCTCGACAGCTCGGGGGTGTCCTCCCCGTCCCTCTCCCTGGGCCAGAAGGGGTCGGACTCCTTGTCCCGCGCGAAAGCCCTCAGGACGGCGTTTATGAGCCCCTCCCTCCCGGGGGTGAAGCTCTTGCCCAGGGCCGTGGTCTCGTTTACCGCGGCGTGGTGCCCCACGCGGTCCAGGAGGAGTATCTGGGCGAGCCCCATGCGCAGGATGACCCTGACCGCCTTGGGTGTCTTGGACCCGGAACTGAGCTTCCCGTCCAGCAGGAAGTCAAGCCTGCTCTGGTGGCGCAGGCAGGCGTAGACGATGTTCGAGGCGAGCGCCATGTCCCGCCTGGAGAGCATGACCCCGAGCCGTCCCATGACTTCCTCCGGCCGCGCCCCCTCGGCGGTGGCCCTCAACACGCCCATGGCCACCCTGCGCGGGTTGGGGGAGAGGCTTCCGCCCTGGGACTTCGCTGTCGGGTCGTGCATGCTAAAAGGAGGGCCTTTCTTCAGTCTTCGGGGGGAGGCGCGGGCGCCCGGCAGGTCCCGGCGGGAAGGGACGGCGCGGGAGGGACGGCGCGGGGAGACGCGCGGGAGGGCCGCAGGCTGGGCTGGCGGCCGCGAGCCGGAGCGCCGGGGCAGCTGCTCCGGCCGGAGGACTTCGCCTTGATGGGCGGCGGACGCCTCGGAGGCGGAGGGCCGCCGGAAGGGGTCCTGCCGGAACGGGGAGGGCGAAAGGGCCCGGGGGATTGCCCCCGCTCCGCGCGGGCCCGGCCAGGACGCCCGGACAGCCGTTCAGGGAAAAACCAAGATAACCGGGACGGCCCAGGAGGGTCAACATGAAAACGCGTTACCCGCCCGCCAGGGCCCGTCCGGCGGCGCTCCCGATCCGGGCGAAGCCCGCGCGCGAATCCTCCGGTTCAGGGGCCGAAGGCTTCCCTAGGCGGGCATCGGAGGGCCAAAAGGCCCGCGGCGGGAGCCGGCCCCCCCGCCCGCCCGCCCGCGCCGCGAGCCCGGCCCGTCCGCTCGAAGGCCCGGCGACGGGTAAAAAAAACCGCCCTTCCCCGGGAAAAAATCCTGTCCGCCGTCTTTAACGGCAATTTCCTAAAAGCTCAATGATTACGGGCGTTTAAAGGCGCCGCCGAACCGGAGCGCCGTCTTGCCGCCCGGACGCCGCCCCCCCGCCGCCGCCCGCCCATCCCCCGCCCGGGGGCTCCCCGGTGCCCCCCCCCAGCCGCCCTGGCCCGCCCCGGGAGCTGGCAACAAGCGGCCGGCCCCGCCAACCGGCCGCGCTACAACAAAATGCGAGGGAAGCCGGCCTCTCCTCGACAACCATTTAACTTTTCTCCCGAAGCTCCGATAAGAGAGCAAAGCCCGGCGGCGCCGGCAAGGCCCGGAGGCCCCGCAGGCCGCCGGGGAAGTTTGCCGGACAGCGCCGCGGGGGCTCGATCGCAGGCGCCCGTGCCCTTCCGGGGCAACGGGCGCCCCCCGCCGGAACCCCCCGTTCCGGGCCTTCGGCCGGAGGCCTCGGGCGGAGGGCGGCACACTCTCAATTCCGGAGGGAATATAATGGCCCCTTTGAACGCATTGGACAAGATAGGCCTGAACATAGACCAGGTCTCACAGATGACCGGCGTCAAGAAGACGACCTTGAGGTACTGGGAGAAGGAATTCTCCGAGTATTTGAAGCCGGACAGGACCGACACGAAACGCCGCCAGTATTCCCTTCAGGAGGTGGAGAAGGTCGGGGTCTTGAAGCAGCTGATCGAGGAGGAAAAGTACAAGTCGGCCGGGGTCCGCCTGAAGCTCGGCTTGAACGGCTCCGCCCGACCGCCTTCGGTCCTGAACGTGGCGGCCCCGACCGCCGCTTCCGCCCCCCAGCCCCACGGCGGCACCTCCTCGGGGAGTTCCCCCCCCGAAGGGTAACGGCCCGCACGGGCCAGATCTCGCCCGGGGCCGCGCCATGGGCCCCGGGACTCCGGCGTAAGCCAGGGACGGCGAAAGGCGTACATCGCCGCGCGGCGGAAAAGGGAGGATCCTCTTGGAGGATCCTCCCTTTTCTGTTTCCGGGGCCCGTTTCCGGGGCCCGTTTCCCGGGCCCTTCTTCGGCGCGGAACCAGACGGGCGGCCACGGCGTCGGCGTCAGGACCGCTCCTCGCCCAGCTCCTCCAGAAGCACGGCGGCCGAGGCCCCCAGGCCCTCGCCCCGGCCCAAAAAGCCCATGCCCTCGGTGGTTTTCCCCTTCACGTTGAAGAGGCGCGGATGGACTCCCATGACGCCTGCCATGGCCTCGGCCATCGCGTGGCGGCGCGGGGCCACCTTCGGCCGCTCGCCTATCACCGTCAGATCGGCGTTAACCAGCCTGAAACCCTTTCCGGCGGCGTTCCAGGCGGCTTCGAGGAGCTGAGACCCTGACGCCCCCTTCCAGCGCGGGTCCGCGTCCGGGAACAAGCCCCCTATGTCGCCCAGCCCCGCGGCCCCCAGGATGGCGTCTATCAAGGCGTGGACCACCACGTCCGCGTCTGAATGGCCCAGGAGGCCCCTCTCGCCGGGGAAGACCACGCAGCCGAGCCTCAACGTCCTCCCGTCCGCCGCGAATGCGTGGAAGTCCACGCCGTGGCCGACCCTCAGGCGCGGGTGGGCCGGCCGGGCGCCGGGCCCGGAGCCCGGCGGCGGGCCGGGTTCCGACCCGGGCGCGAGGCCTCCGGCATCCCGGCCGCCCCACACGTCGAATATCCTCGCGGCCTTGTCCGCCTTCAAGGAACGGGCGATAAGCTCGGCGACTTCCAGGTCCCGCAAGGTGGTGACCTTCATGTTGAGCGCGTCCCCCTGGACCAGGCGGACACGGATCTTCCTCGCCTCCAACAGGCCGGCCTCGTCGGTGTAATTTTCGAGGGTTTCCTCGGAGGCCAGGGCTTCCTCCAGGAGCCCCCTGGGGAAGCCCTGGGGGGTCTGCGCCCGCCAAACGCCCACACGCGACAAGGTCTTTTCGACGCAGAGCCGGCCCTCCGGCGGGGCTTCCTCGTCGTCATAAATTGTCCCCGCCTTGAGCGTGTCGTGGACGCGGTCCGCGGCTATGGCGGGGCCGAAGGATTCGACGGCCTCGAGGATCCTGTCTATGAGCTGCCAAGAGAGGAAGGGCCTGGCCCCGTCGTGGACCAGCACGGCGTCGCACGATGGATCCAGGCGCTCCAAGGCCATAAGGACGGACTCGGAGCGGTGGCCCCCGCCGGGGCAGATCTTTATCTTGCGGGAAAGGGGGCAAAGGAGCTCGGCGAAAAGCCCGATCTGGCCCGCCGGAACCGCGCAGACCACCTCGTGCACGTCGGGATGGAGCGCCAGGGCCGCTGCCGGCCAGCACCCCATGGGGACCCCAGCCAAGGGTCTGAGCTGCTTTACCGGCTCGTGGGGCGACCCGGACGCCTTGAGGCGCTCCCCCGACCCCGCCATTGGCAACAAGGCGCCCGCCTTCATGGTCTAAGACCCTCCCGTCCGCTCGTATCCCCCCGGGGGCGGCCCCCCTTTCCGAAAGGGGCCCCGCCCGGCAGCGAGGCGCTCCGGGACCCGAGAGCCGTCTTCCCCGCGCCCGGGGGGCGCCCCGGGCGGGGCCCTTGCCAGGACGCGGGCTTAAGGCGAAAAAAAAATCCGGGCCGGCCTGTAAGCCGGGTTCTGTGCGGCCCGCCCCCTTTCGGGGCCGGGCCCGGCAGCCATTCATCTAGGCGCAGGGTCTCCCCTGCGCTCAAGCGACCAACCCGGGAACAAGGCGGGCGGCCTTATGGTTCCCTTATTAGGTCTTGCTCCCGACGGGGCTTGCCTGGCCCGCCCGGTTGCCCGGGCGGCCGGTGAGCTCTTACCTCACCCTTTCACCCTTGCCTTTTCAGGCGGTCTCCTTTCTGTTGCGCTTGCCCGGGGTCGCCCCCGCTGGGAGTTGCCCAGCGCCGCGCCCTGTGGAGCCCGGACTTTCCTCCCGGGGCGCGTGCGCCCCCGGCGGCTGCCCGGCCTGCCCGGATGCCCTTGAGGCCGCCCGGCCCCGCCTCTCAGGCGGGGACGGGGGCCGTGTAATCCTCGCCCACGGCGAGCTTCCCCTGCTTCCCGAGCAGGGAGGCCCTGGACGCCAGGCGGTCGGCCTCGGCGTTCTCCGCCCTGGGGACGTGGGTGGCCGTCCAGTCCTCCAGGCGGTCCAGCATCGCCTGGGCCTTTTCGAAGAAGCTTTTCATGGAGGGGCTTTTGACCCGGTATTCGGCGTTGAGCTGGCAGACTATGAGCTCGGAGTCCATCAGGATGTCCACCCGCCTGGCGCCTGCCAGGAGGGCCCGCTCGAGGCCCAGGACGAGGCCCTGGTACTCCGCTGCGTTATTGGAGACGCGGCCCAGGTATACCCCGAGTTCGAAGACCTTGCCTCCGGAGGAGTCCACCAGGACGGCGCCGGCCCCCCCGTGGCCGGGGTTGCCGCGGGATGACCCGTCGGTGTTGAGCGTGAACCTAGCCGAATCCTTCATGGAAACCCTCCCGCGCCGGTCCCCGGACGGCCATCCGGGGCCGGGGCGGCGCCTTGAGCCGAAAAGCCTTGGCCCGGAGCCCTGGCGGCCCTCCGGAACCCGGAAAGATTCAAGCCGGCTCCCGCGCCGCAAGCTGCCCGGCGGCCCTGGCGCCCCGTAACGCCCATAAGCGTTCCGTTACGCCAGAAACAACGCCCGGAATAGGCCTTAACGCTCGAAACGCCGGTTCAGGACTGAACCGGCGCCTTGGCGAGCCAAAGGCCGAAGCCGGGCCGAAACAGCAACAGGGCCTATGCGGAACATAAGCCGGACTCTATCTTTTATACCCTGAAAGGCCCGGCGCTGGCAAGGACTGGCCGGGACGGGGAGCCGCCCGGGACGGGCCGGGGAAATGGCGGGCGAAGGCGGGAATTCGCCAGGACAGGGACGTGAAGCCGCCCGGGACGGGGAAATGGCGGGCGAAGGGGGGAATTCGCCAGGGCTGGGACGGGGGATCCGCCCGGGACGGCCGGGCCGGGGCAATGGCGGGCAAAGGCGGGAATTCGCGCGGGCCGGGCCAGGGAGGGGTAGAGGCGCATGCCGCAGGGCTGAAGGGCGCGGGCGGCGGCCGCCTAGCCCTTGTTTTTCTCCTGGGCGTTTCCCGCGTGGGAGTCCATGAGGGACGAGAAACGGCCCTTCCTGTCGCCCTGCGGCTTTCGCGGGCCGGAACGCATCATCTGGAGCCATACGGGCTGGACCTGGGGAAGGCTGGTCATGAGGACCTTGATGAAGCTCTGCAGGGCGGGCGGTGTAAGTTTCAGCACGTCCATCACGTAGCCCAGATCGACCGCTGGGTCCTCCATCTTCATGGGGTAGCCCGCCTTGTGGGCCAGGCTGTCTGAGAGGTTCACCAAAGCCGCTATCTCCTTGCGGCCCGGGCACTCCCTGGGGTTGTGGTGGTAGAGGATGCCCTCCTGGAAGACCTCGGGGAGGTTCCAGTTGCGGGCGAGGAGGTAGCCTATCACGGAATGCTTCAGGCCCAGCGAGGACTCGGCGTCCATGAAGGGGACGCCGGCTTCGGTAAGCTCGAGGAGCTCGTGGAACTGCTGGGGGAACTTGGAGACCAGTATGATCACGCCCAGCTCGTGGAGCAGGCCGGTTATCATGGCCTCCGAGGGCTCGCAGGCCTTGGTTAAGACCGCGAGCTCCCTGGCTATCCAGGACACCGAAAGCGAGTGGAGCCACAGCCCCTCGCCGTCGAAGCCCCTCGGAACCTGGGAAAGGTCGAAGGTCTCCGAGAGGCCCAGGCCCACGGCCATGAACTCCAGCTCCTTGAAGCCGATGATGAGTATGGCCCGGTCTATGGTGGACACCGGGGACGTGAGCCCGTAGAAGGCTGAGTTGGAAAGGCTTATGACCTTGGCCGCGAGCGCGGGGTCCTGCTCGAGCACCCCCTCAAGGTCCTTGGGCTGGGTGTTCTCGTCCATGAGCAGGCTCAACAGGGTGTACATCGTGTGCGGAAGGCTAACCAGCCTCCCTATGTCGGGCAGCCGGTGCGCCACCTGGGCGTCTATCTGGTTTTCCAGATCGTCTTTCGCTGTCGGACGGCGCGTCTCGGCCACGTCTGGTCACCCCGGTTGAAGGCGGGCGGGAGGGGACTGTCCAGCCCTCCCGCAGTCCACGCGCCCTGCGGGGAGCGGCCTGGGAGCGGCTGCTTCCGGCCGTGGGGCGGAATAAAAAAGCTGCTGGATTATGGGTATCCGTTCGCCTCCCCCGGGGAGGCGCGAAAGCGGCAGGATTTCGGCCAAGACCGCGCCGCTCCCATTTTTCGGCCGAGGCGGCTTTCGGACTGCCTCAGAGTCCCGGTGAGGCGCCCCGCCGCCGGCGGGCAGCCTGCTCTGGATCGCGGGCGGGCGTGAGGAGTTCCCACGGCGCGCTCAAGCTGGAAAGGGCCTTCAGGGAAGGCGCGTTCGGCCGGGGGCCCGCCTTGGCGCGAAGGCGGGAACGCGGCGATCGTACGGCCGGGCGGCGTGTATTCCCCGCTACCTTGATAAGGAAAAAGCTGAATATAGCTAGTTGGGGTTCGGCGCCCCGGACGCCGGGATCCCGGTTTCAGCCATGAAGGAAGGGCCGTCCCCGGCGGCGGGGCAACTGAATGGTTATGATTATGGCATAAAACCGGGCACGATCAAAGCTCAATGAGGCGGCTGGCGGCCGTTCGGGCGCAAGCGGCCGGAGCCTCGCCCCTTTCAGCTCCTCCTCGCCTCCACCAGTTCCATAGTTTCCCTCAAGGCCTGCCCCAGGCCTTCCAGGAACTCCCCCTTGAGGCCCTTCACCTCCTCCTTGAGCTCCCCGTCCTGCAGGCTGGGCAGGTTCACGTCGGCAGAAAGCATCGCGGCCCTGGCCGTCGCCTCCAGTAGGACCGCCGCCACCCCGCAGTCGTTGACCGCCCCGGCGTTTCCGAAGGCAGCCAGCCGCCGGTTCAAGTCCATAAGCTCCGCCGCCTTCCTGGCTATCCCCAGGGGGGCCAGGACCGCCCGGCGGAGCGCCGCCTCGACGGCCAGGCCCCTCGCCGACAGTTCCTCCGGGCATGACTTGGGCAGCCTGTAGGCCACCATCACCGCGTCGAAGGCCTCCATGTCCTCGACCGCCAGGGACTTGAAAGCCTCCAAGCCGTTTAGGAAGGCGCCGGCCGAGGCCGCCGCCTCCTCCTGGTGGTCCTCGCAGCCCTTCTTCCCCAGGGTGAGGTTGGCCACCATGGCCCCCATCGCCGCGCCCAGGCACCCTGCGGCCGCGGTGGCGCTCCCTCCCCCCGGCACGTGGCACCTGGATGCCGCCGCGGCGAGGAAGTCCTCGAAAGGCAACTTGAAGGCGCTGGCTACTGGCGTGGCGTCCTGGCGCATAAGGGTTCTTTCCCGGGCTTTCCGGCCCGCTACAGGCGCGCGCCGCCGTCGGCAAAGGCGGAAGGATACGGAGGCTTAAGGCGGCGGGGTTACTGGTAAGGAGGGGCGGCAGGCCGCGCGGCGCCGCCCCGCCGGGCCCGGTCGCCCGGGAAGCCCTGCCGGGAAACGCGCGGGGGGCCGGCTGGGGGAACGGGGGGGGCAGTTTGGGGAAACGAGCGGCCGGGCACGCTGGAGGTTTAGGAGCCGAGAGGGAAGGACCCGTTCGGGGAATCCCGCGGCGCTATCGGACGGCGGCGGTCCCCCGGAGGCGGGACGAAGGTAGGGAACCCTTACCGACGCGCGGCGCGGGGGGAGCGCAAACGCGTCCGGAGCAGACCGGAGCGGCCCGGAGCAGGGCGGAACGGCCCTGAGCGGCCCGGGTAGTCCAAACGCAGGAATGGACGCGACCGTCCCGAAAGGCGCCCCTCCGGAACGTCCGGTTAGGGGTTCCGGATTATAGCGCCAAACGGCTCAATACAGAAACATGATTCCGCCAGGGGCGCCTGCACGGTCATTGGGGATTCAGGGCCCTTCCGCGCCCCACCCGGCCCTTCCGCGCCGGACCGCGCCTTTCGGCGCCCGCGCCTCCCCTTCGACGGCCGCGCCGTCACTTGCCTTGCGTACCCGTCCGTCCGGGCCCTTCCGGACATTTCCGTCAAACGCGGAACCGCCGGGCCCCGTTCAGAACCGGATGGGCCGACAGGCAGGCGATCCGGAGCTTTCCGCGAACCGCGGGGCCGGAAGCCGGAGTCTTCGGTAATGAAAATTGACTCGCTCGCCAATTTTGCCGGAAAACGCGCAGCTGCGCTGTTGCCGATACGGTTAAGGTTCAAGCCCAGAATTTGAAACTCCGGCACAATGCTCCCGGCCTGACCGCGCGGAGTTAACGCCCGCAAGAGCCGGCGTCATGCGGGACTGCCGGGAAACGGATGGAAGCTAAGAAAA
>JAIRZX010000466.1 GCA_031267005.1 Deltaproteobacteria bacterium | reverse complement strand
CCCCACAACCTCGCGGGCATCGAGGCCACCGAGGAGGTCCTGAAGGGCGTACCCAACGTCGGCGTCTTCGACACGGCCTTCCACAGCTCCATGCCCCCCCGGACCTTCCTGTACGGCATCCCCTACGAGCTGTACACCAAGGACCAGATCCGCCGCTACGGCTTCCACGGGACCTCGCACGCCTACGTCTCCCGCGCCGCGGCCCGTTTCGACGGCAGGCCCCCGGAAAGCCTCAACATCATAACCGCGCACCTGGGGAACGGCGCCTCCATTACCGCCGTCAAGGGCGGCAAGTCCTACGACACCTCCATGGGCCTCACCCCCCTCGAGGGCGTCATCATGGGCACCCGCTCCGGCGACCTCGACCCGGCGGTCATCTTCCACATCATGAAGCTCAAGGGCCTGGGCTACCAGGACGTCGACAACCTCCTGAACAAGAAGAGCGGCGTCCTGGGGCTGGCCGGCATCGGCTCCTCGGATCTGAGGGACGTCGAGGAGGCCGCGAACAAGGGGAACGCCCAGTGCGCCCAGGCGTTGGACATCTACGCCTACAGGGTCCGCAAGTACATAGGCGCCTACATGGCCTCCCTGGGCGGGCTGGACATCCTGGTCTTCACCGCAGGGGCGGGCGAGAACTCCTCCACCCTCCGCGCCGCCATCCTGGACGGCATGGAGGGCCTGGGCTTCAAGCTCGACAAGGCCAAGAACGACGTGCGCTCCTCCGAGATCAGGGTCATTTCCGCCGACGACAGCAAGTACAAGGTCATGGTCGTCCCCACCAACGAAGAGCTGGCCATAGCCGAGTTCACCGAGGAGGTACTTGGCGGCTGAGCCACCCGGACGCCTCGTCGCCTTTCCCGCGCCCCTGCCGGCGGACGCCTCGCGGCGTAAGTCGGCAGGGGCGCTTTCGCGCCGCATTTAGTTCCGGGGACCTTTCGCGCCGCGTTCGGGTAAAGGGCGGGCCGCCGGCCGCGTGAAAGGCGGCCGGCGCGGCCTTCGGGCGCGGCCCGCCGGAGCGCACGGGCGGTCCGGCCTCCCGGAGGCGTGTTCCCTTGATGGGGGCCAGGATTTTGTGCTAAACAGGGCCGAGACGGCGCTGGCCCTCCCGGCGCCTCCCGCCCGAGCGCGGAGCCGCCGCGCCCGGGCTCCGGCCGGCGGGGGGGCGAAAGGACTGGCTATGAGGGAGTTTTCGATGGGCGCCTCCGCGCCCGCCGCGCCCGCGCTCGCGCTCGCGTTCGCGGCAGCGCTCATCCTTCTTTCCTCCTGCGGGAGCGAGAAGAACCCCATCCTTGGCGAGTGGGACGTGACCCTGAAGACCGGCAACTCCGGCGTGGACACCGTCCTGGGCGTCCTCACCGCCGTCAAGAAGCCCACCGTCACTTTCACCGAGACGGAAATGCAGCTCCAGGTCTTCGGGCCCGCGGACGGCACCAGGGCGGTCACCTACAACAAGGACGACGAGGGCCGCTGGGTGGTCTGCTACGGTACGGAGAGCTCCCAGTGCCAGTTCGTTACCTTCCAGGACGAGCAGCGGACAAGGGCGCTTCTGACAATATTCGGCATGGAGCTGAGCCTCGTCAAGAGGCCGGAACCCTCAGCTCGCTGACGGCGGCGGGGCTTGCGGGCCCGTCTGCCGCGGCGGAGGGTTTCACCTGCGGCAAGGCCGGGCTGGGGTCGCGCCCGGCGGCTCGGGCCGGGACCGTCATCTGCCGGGACCGTCATTTGGTTTCGCCGACGGGGCCCGTGTCCATCATGACTTTCCCGCCGCGGTAGCCCACGCGGCGCTCGGAGTTGGGAGCGCTGTACATCTCGAGGTTGGAGACTTCGAGTTCTCCCTCGGCTTCGCCGAACGAGATCTCCCCGAAGCACAGCGTGTAACTGTTGAAGACCCCGCTCGCCTGCTCCGCCTTGATCTCCACGGTCTGGTCCCTTGAGATGACGCGCACGAAAACGCCGTACCCCTTGAAGGAGCCGGTGCCGTTCTCGATCGCGGAGTACGAGCTTATGGCCACCGAGGCGATGGAGGGGGACCACCTGACGAAAAGCCGCTCCAGCTCGCCGGGGGCCTTCACGTCCCCGGAGTGCCGGACGGCGCCCTCCGGGGTCTGGATTAGCTCGTCCGCGGCCGCGGCGCCCACGTACATGAGTTTCCCGTCCCTGTAGCGCACCAGGGCCTTCAGGTCGTAGTCCTTGCCGGCGGCGGTCCAGCCGCACTCGACTACTACTGGATCCCCTCCGGACTTGCTCAGGCTCACCCTTTCGCCCTTGGCGAGGCTTATCTTGCCGAGCCTGACCGGCGTGCCCGACGGCTTGGGAGGCTCCGGCGGGGGAGTGGGAGGCGAGGCGGGCTTCGGGGGCGGCGGAGGGGCGGTCGGGGCGGGCTGGGGCGCCGGATCCGACTGGGGCGCCGCGGCCTCCGGGGCCGCCTCCTCGCCGCCGAAGTGCCTTAAGAGCGCCGGGAGCCCCTCGTTGAAGCCCGACGCGGTGAAGGCCACGCGCCAGCCGTCCTTCCTGTAGACCTCCAGGACGATCACCGCCTTCTCGCGCGAAAAGTCCTTGCCGGACAGTGAGAGCCTGAGGCTCCCCGCGAAGTCCGCCTCCAGCGACTGTATGGCGGACATCTCCCCCTGGCCGTCGGCGTTGGCGGTAAAGACCAGCCTGTCGATCGCCTGGGGGAGCTTCCCGAGATCCGCGCTGAAGTCGGCCCTGCCGGGGGAGAGCGCGAGCTCCACCTCGCCCAGGGGGCTTTTCAGCCGGTTGAAGAACACCATGTACCTGTCGTCGGAGAGCTTCTGCGAGGAGTCCAGCCCGAAGCAGCAGAAATCATAGGCCGAGGGGCCTCTAACCGACAGGGACACTCGGATCCTACCGTCCGGCGCGTGGGCGGCGACCTTCTCCCTCAAGCCTTTCTGGGCTTCCTTCACCGGCATTCCCTCCTGGATCCCGGCCGAAACGCGGCCTGAGCCCGGGCACGGGAATTCCGGGACTGGTGGCGGCGATGGCTGGGAAGTCGGACAATATAGAACCACCCGGGAAGCCGGGTGTCAAGCGCGGCCGGGATTTCCGTGAGGCGGGGACGCCGGCCGCCTGCCGTTGCGGAGGCGGGTTCGCGGCGGGTATGCCGCGCGGTGCGGGCGCCGTTCTGGCTGGCCGCCGGTTTCGGCGCGTTCCGGGCGCGCCGGGGCGGAGGTGGAGCCGCGATGCCGGGCTGGCGTCCGCGCGGGCTCAGCCAGGCGCCTTCCTGGGCTCCTGCGGCGTCCAGCCCGGGGCCCAGGGCCGGCCGGGAAACCCTGCGGACTTAGGCGGCGGGGGCGCGTCAAGACACTTGGATTTCCAAAATGTCCCTGGAGAGCCTGAACCCGTCCGCGGAGCCGCCCTTGGCGCGGAAAGCGAGGAGCTTCTCGAAGAGGTAGCGGGCGCGGGCCATGAAGCGGGCGGCCATCCTCTCGTCCAGGATGAAGCGCGTGGAAGTGAGAAAGGATCTGCCTAGCCCGAAGGCGAGCCGCGCCTCGTAGGTGGCGTCCCCGGAGCCGGCGGCGAAGCGCGCTGCCGCGTCCCAGGCGCGGCGCGCCGCCTCCGCGAGTCTCCGGCGCACGGGGTGGCTGAGTATCGGGAGCCTCAGGATCGATACCAGCATCACCGAGACGTCCTGGACGTAGTCGCTTTCGCGGGAACGGTAAAGATCCAGCATGTGGACGCGCCTGGAGGCGGGGTCGTACAGGATGTTGCTCAGGTTGAAGTCGCCGTGGATGAGCATGCTCCGGGGCGCGGGGGACTCCGCCTCCATGCGTGAGAGCTCCGGGAGAAGCTCCTCCACCGGCCTCACCTCCAAAGAACCCACGGCCCCCTGGTACCTGATTATCTGGGGGTAAAGGCAGCGGGCCTCGCCCAAGCGGCCCTCCGCCTGCCTCGCGAATTCCGCCGAGCAGGGCCCGTCCTTCGCGGTCTCCTCCCAGATGCCGCACATGACGCCTAGCGCCGCGTCCAGGCCGTCGATGGCCTCGTCCGGGGCGTTGTCCATGAACAGCGCCTGGAGGTTCCGGCTGGGGATGTACTCCAGCACCAGCGCCGCTTCGGAGCCCTCGCTGGCGGGTATGAAAGCCTTCACGTCCGGAGTCAGGCCTGGCCTCATCGCCGCCCACCTGACCAGGCTCTCGCGTTCTCGCGTGAGCTTGAAGGCGGGCCCGTGCTTGAAGAGCACGGTCTCGGAAGGCGATTTGCTGGCCTTCGCGGGACCGTGCCCGTCGGAATGGCGACAGTTCCCGGCGCGGCCCTCGGGGGGGAGACCGTTCCCGGCGCGGCCCTCGGTGGGGAGGCCGTTCCCGGCGCGGCCCTCGGCGGGGAGGCCGTTCCCGGCGGCGCCGTCGGGGCCGCCGTCCGCGGCAAGGCCGGAGGGGGGACGCCCGCCGCAGCCGCCTTCGGCGGCGTCGGGGCCGCTTGCCGCGCCGCCGGGCCACGGACCGCCGCCTTCCCCGTCTCCGGAGCGCGGGCCGCCTTCGTGCCCGGAGGGGACGGCGTCGACCACGCCTATCCGGCATCCCGAGCGCCCTCCCCAGATGGAACGGTATCCCATGCGGCCCGCGTCCATGCGGCTGCCGGTGGCCTTCAGGCCGGCGCCCAAGGCTTTGTACTGCTCGAGCTTTATCCTCTCCCCCATGATGACGAAGATGATCATCTCCCCTATCTCGAGGAGCATGTCCCCCACCCGTTCAAGGTAGTGGACTATCATGAGCGCGGTAACGAGATCGCCCGGATCGGACGCGCCCTTCTTCAGCTCGCCGATGATTTTCGCGAAGCGGTCGGCGTAGGAGCCGTCAAGCCTCTCCTCAGCCTGGCCCAGGCGGACGGCGAGCGTCAGGTCCTTGCGCTCCAGCGCGGGCTCGATGCGGCCCAGCCCGAAGAGGATCTCGTGGAAGAAGTCGTCCAGGCGGAAAGGCTCGAGGAATTCTATCGAGCCCAGGTAGCCAGCCTGGCGGTCCAGGTTCAGCAGCAGCTCCGAGACCCGCTCCAGCCGGGACGCCACCGAGGAGAGGGCCTGGAGGTAGATGGAGTCCCGCCTCCCGGCCGGGCGACCCGCGTAGAGTTCCAAGGCCTGCTTCTGTATGAGCGCCGACTGGGTGGCTATGTAGGAGGTGCGGTGGTCGAGGGCCCGGCTCTTCGAAGGATCCCTCCGGCGCAGGAGATCCCTCGACTCCGAGGCCGCCTGGAGGACTTCGCTCGCGAGTATCTTGAAGCCGCCCCGGATCTCCGAAAGCACGGCGCTACCTCCCCGGGAAGGGCCGGTCCAGGGGGAGCTGGGGGACGGCAGGCCCTTCCTCTTCCGCCCAGGAGAACGAAAGCGTTACCCGCACGCGTCCCCGGCGGGCCGAGGTCTCCACGGACATGTCCATAACCTCGGCCGGTTCCAGGGACACCTTGCGCTGCTGGGACCTGAAAGTGAGCTTGCGGTCCTGGAAGCCCTCTATGAGCGCTTCCAGGTAGCGGGCCACGTCCTCCGGGTCGGTGGTGAAGCTGTGGCGGAAGTTGTTCCTGCTCCTGCTGGGCTCCGGACCCGCAGGGGGGCGCGGGGCGCGGCTCGGCCGTGCGGGGAAGGGTGTGGCGTTAGGGGCCTGACGTCCGGGGGGGGCGGGAGCGCTCCGCGGCGGTTGGCGCCTTCCGCGGCGGCGCGGGCGGACCCGTTGGGCGGGAGCGGGGCGGGCTTTCCGGTCGGAGCGCCGTCCCTGCGGACGGGGGAAAAGGCGATAGGCTGTGGGGGACTCAGGCCCGACTGGGAAGAAAGCTTCCGGCGGCCAGCGGGGAAGAGGACGGAACACGGCGGGGCATCGTATCCGCCTGGACTGTAAATTTCAGGATAGCACGATTATGCATCCCAGCGCAAATTGAATTTTACAGTCCTTCCGCCATCCCATCTTTGCCCGTCCCCTGACTCCTTTCCGTGCATGATGGTATCCGTCCACATGGGAGGCTGGCCAAAGGCTTGGGGAGCGAGAAGGCTGGATGGAGGATGGCCTGGGTAAGAAAGGAGGCGATATTTGACGAGTCGGAAAGGAAGGAACTGGAAATCTGGTGTACGAGAGAACAGGGCGGCTGGGGTGTCCAGTTCGACAACCCTCGCTGCCGTGCGAACAAAGGCAATCGTTCGCGGGGAGGCCGGTTGTTGCCTGGCCCTTGGCGCTTACACCTTAAGGTCTCAGGTAACGGATGCCGGACAAGGCCGATGAACGGATTTTTAATACCTTTCCCATCAGGCGGGACGTAGTTATCCCGTCCTCCGCCCTCTGGTTACCCCCCCCTAGAGCGGAGACAAACTGCCTTCCCGGCGTCCCATCCAGAAAGGACGAATCTTCGTGGGAGACAACTGAATTAGGTTTCGACAAAGAATCTCTGGCTCCCGATGAGGCGATGAGGCGGTACCGGATTGCCGGACGCAGTTCCGTAAGGTAAAATGTCGCTGTCTGCCTGGCGGAAAACTCAGGACACCGCACCTTTTGAGGCACCTTTTGAGGGACAGTATGTCGGAAGCCGGGAAAGTCAGCCTTGAGAAGCAACCTGTCGCGGAATGCCGGGACAAGAAAACCGGAGCTGGCGTATCTTTACTGAAGGAACGCCGGAATCTCCCAGGAACGGAATGGAAGCTTCGCGGTAGTGTCGATGGAGTGTTCTATCATGTTACGGATGTAGGGGCGAATTCTGATCTTTGGGCTGTATGGGACAGGTTCGGCTGGACAAACGCGCACGAGGCAGCTCTCCGGGGATGTCTTCCGAACCAGTTCAGCCGTTGGGAGCTCGAGGACGCGTCGGGCCGTACAGTCGCCCACGTGGCCGCCAAGTACGGCCACCTTCCTCCTGGTTTCGACCAATGGGAGATATCCTCTGCAAAGGGCTGGAGCGTGGCGCACGAGGCGGCGCGCTACGGGACTCTTCCGGACAGATTCGACCGATGGGATATCAAGGAACCGAGCGGCCCAGGCCACTTCCGTACTACTGTAGCTCACATAGCCGTTCGGAACGGACACCTTCCTGCCGGATTTGACCGTTGGGAGCTAGCGGACGAGGATGGTAACAGCGTCGCGCACGATGCCGCAAGGGCCGGTCATCTTCCTCCTGGATTCGACAAATGGGAACTCGAAAACTATAAGGGGAGTAGTGTCGCCCACGTCGCCGCCGGTCACGGACGTCTGCCGCCGGGGTTCGACCGGTGGGGCATTTCTGACAATACAGGCTGGAGCGTGGCTCATGCGGCCGCAATGTGGGGGCATCTACCTCAAGGATTTACGAGATGGGAAATCGTGACACAGGATGGCTGGAGCGTAGCGCACGCCGCCGCCCTCGGTAGGTACGGCCTGCCGGCGGGGTTCGACCGGTGGGGAATTTCTGACAATGAAGGCAGGAGCGTGGCGCATATGGCAGCAGTGTCCGGGCATCTGCCTCAAGGGTTTACGAAGTGGGAACTCGTGGACCGGTATGGCAGGAGCGTTGCGCACGTCGCCGCATACTTTGGGAATCTCCCGGACAATTTTGACCGCTGGGGCTTCAGAGACGAAAAGGGGCGAACCGTAGCGGATGCCGCAGTCGAGGGAAGGCGCGATCAACATGACCACCTCAAATACTTCATCAAATACTACCCCTTAAAGGGTGAACCAGGGTACCCAGGCAGGTGATTAGGAAGGGGGGATTCTCCCATATTTCCAGCCGACTCTGGAAGCGGGCTTGACCCTGCCCACCCCCTCCTGGGGATGGGTGGGGTTTCGGGATAACCCAAAGAACTTACAGACGGAAAAAGGGACCTCCGCGTAAAAGCCTGCGGCCTGCCCGCCAGATCCGGCGCATGCATTTCCTCGAAGAGCCCTATTTTTTGAGGGAGGCGACCAGTTCGTCCAGATAAGGACGGATGACCGCCTCTTCTTCCGGGGTAGGCAAGGCCAGCGGCGTGCCTGCCAACATCAGGATCTCCTGGTCAGTAAGCGGTCGCCCCGCCGCGTGGGCGGATGCGGCCAAGAAACACTTTGTCTGGATGTACAATATGCGGTGGAAAGTTAGGCCGTAGCGGTCGGACAAGGATCTATACTTGCTTTCGCTCACTTCCCCGTCTGCCAGGGGCTCCGCAATCTCCAGCGCGACCGGGATTTCGCGCTCAGCCAATGGGGGTTGGCCAAAATAGATTTCCTCCGGCGTCATGGACATCGGGTCCTGCGCGGTTGCGGGATTTACCGCGAAGAGCAGGGCGGCCAGGATCGCTGCGGCCAGGACTGAAGCCGCAGGCAACGCCGATGCCATAGCGGCGTCTGGGCGGGATACGGACTTTGCCTTGCGGGCGGTGAGGGGGAGAAGGCGGGCCGGGGTCTGGTAAGGCGGGAACATCTTGTGAACTCCGGGGTCGTTGGCCGGGATGACCGTGATTGAAAAGGAATCTTTGG
>JAIRZX010000328.1 GCA_031267005.1 Deltaproteobacteria bacterium | reverse complement strand
TTCCCGTCCTCCGGGAGATCGGCGTAGCTCCACTCGCGGAACCAGTCCTTGCGGAACACCGCGCCCTCGTCCGGGGTCGGGCGTTGCTGGTACAGCGCCGCGAACTCGTAGGAGCCGATGTTGGCCCGCATCCTTTCGAGCATGTCCAGCGAGAAGCGTTCCGGATGGAGCGCCTCGCCGATCTTCCTGCGGGGCTCGTCCTTCTCCGCTATCGCCGGGTAGTTCAGGCAGGTCCAGCTCTCGCCGCCGGTCTGGGAAGCCTCCAGGAGGCGCCCGGCGAGGTCGTCCTCGTGCCAGCGGGTCTGGATCAGGATGATGCCCCCGCCGGGCGAGAGCCGCGTGTAGAGGACCGACGCGTAGGCGTTCCAGACGTTGTCGCGGTAAGTCAGGCTGTCGGCGTCCTTGCGGTTGCGGATGGGGTCGTCGATGATGAGGATGTCGGCCCCGGTGCCGGTGATAGTCCCGCCCACGCCAGCCGACCTGTAGACGCCCTCATGGTCGACTATCTCAAACTGCCCGGCCTGGCGCTGGTAGTTCGCGTCGCCCTCGGCCCTGCGCCCCTTGGGCACCAGCCGGGTGTCCGGGTAGAGGGCCCGGTAGTCGTCCGAGTCCATGACCCGCTGGACGTCCCGGCTCATGGCCGACGCCAGGGTGTAGTTGTAGGAAGTGGATATCAGGTTGATATCCGGGAACCTGCCCAGCGCGTACGCCGGGAACATCCTGGAAGCGAGCTCGCTCTTGCCGCTCCGGGGCGGCGCCGTGATAAGGAGGCGGGGTGACTCCCGGCGGTACACCTTCGCCAGGAAGCCGTCAAGCTCGTCGCATATCTCTTCGTGGAACCAGCCCATCATGTAGCCGGGGCTCATGTGGCGGACGAAGTTCGCCAGGCAGGAGGCCACGGCATACCTAAACGCCGCGTCCCTCAGCTCCGCGTACTCTTCAAGGCTTATGCCCTCGTTTAATTGAGCTGCCTGCCCCGCCATCCGTTGGCGCCTCCCGCGCCCGCCGACTCGGCGAACTGATCGTAAAATTTCTTGAGGCTGGCCATGTCCTCGCCGCCGGGCACCCCGGCCAGGGCCAGCCCCGCCCCCCTCCTGCCCGGCTTGCCGGCCTTGGCCGCCTTGAAGTCCGGATGGAGGTGCTCGAGCGCGAACATGAGAAGCTTCCTGTCCGGCTCGCCGTTCAGGATCATTTCATACAGGACCGCCTCGCACTTGTACGCGAAGACGATCTGCATCCTGCGGCACCGCTCGTCGAACTCGGGGTTCCTGGCCCGGTAGTCGGCTACCTGGTACCAGGAGAGGTCGGTCTGCCTGAGGGCCGCCATGAGGTCCTCGGTCCCTTCCAGGACTTCCAGGTATTTCCAGTAGCGTTCCCTGGCGGGCACGCGCCCGCGCGAAGTCAGGACGGTCTCCCCGGGCTCCGCCGCGAGGGCCGCCTTCGGGGCCGCCGGACGCGGCCTCGGGGCCTTCCCGGAAGCGGACTCCCCCCGCGCGCGCTTCTGCGCGGGGGGATCCCTTACCCAGCTCATCGGAGGCGCCTTGACCACGCGTACCCTTCCTCGCCAGGGCTGCCCCCCCCCGTCCGTCGGAGCTATAGCCATTAGTTTAAACGGGAGGGGGGGGCGTAGGCCTTCTGGCTTGACGGGAAGGTAAGGCATAAAAAAGCCCCCGGCAAGGGGGCGCGACGGCATACCTCGATAAACCTCGATAAACCTCAATGAACCTCGATAAACCTCGATAAACCTCGATATGCCGGAACGGCTCCGGACGCACTCCGGGCGCCGCGTCCAAGCCGCGTCCGCAAGCGCCCGAAGCGGAGGTTCAGCCCGCCCGTCTCGCGCCCATCGGAACCGGCCTGCGCGATCCGATCCATTCCGCCAGCCAAGAGACAGGGGCGGCCCAGGACCGTCCTATCTTCATGACGGGGATATCCCCGGCGCGGACCAGGGCCTGCGTTTCGTACAGGCCGAGCCCGAGCGCCTTGGAGATGTCTTTCAGGCCCACCAGGATCGGCGGGTTATGCGTGTTTCCCAAGCCCATGCGGCGATTTTATCATAATGAGAAAAGAAAAGGCCCCGGAAGGCGAGTCCGGGGCCTAAGTCCGGGCGGGGAGCCCGGGAGGAAATGCATGAGTGCGGCAAAGATACTTCGGCGCGGCGGGGAAGTCAACCCTTCTTCCGGGGGCTGGGGCGTCGGCATTGCCGACAGTAATCAGCCCTGCCTCGTCCAGGATGTTAAGGGCGGGTACCGTATCGTTAAGGAAGGCATCATTAGAGTTTGGCATCATAAGAGTATCTACAATAATTGAGCATGACATCATTTAATATTTTTACTCATTTAAACTTTGCATCATTTGGACTCCGCATCAATTAGGGGCCATTTCGGGGCATGGAGTGGGTCATGACTCGCGCCATGGGCCCGGATGAGCTGACGATAGCTGGCACGTGATCTGCGCCATGCCCCCTATCCCATCCTTGCCCTGGGACGGCATGTCGGCGCGGGCGCTGTTTCGTTAACGCGTTTATTTCTTTCAACGCCCTAAACATCCTGTTTTTAGTTGCCATGGGATAACAAAGCACCGTAAAAGCGTGATACTTTCCAGAATTTTTTTCCCGTCAGGTATGGTTTAAGGCTTTTTGAGATCGACCAGTCAGGATCGGGGGGGTTTTTGAAAATTGGACCCCGATTTTTGCCCTTAAACAGTTTACGTCAACAAGCTTTGTGACGCAACGATTCACGCTAAAATTGCGCTTAAAACAGGCCTGTTTTTAACCCTCGCATTTTTTTTCGATGGTAAGCGGTTTTGCGTTGCAACCCGCTGAAAACTAGGCCGGATGCCGCGTACATGATAAAATTGTCTGTGTTTTGCCTTAGAAGCTATTTTGCAACACTTCTTTTGCAGTCTGCACAGGCGTTCCCAAATGATTTGATATAACTCATATATATATTATATAAGTCCTCTGATGCAACTCCAAAATTAGAATTCAAAATTAGAAAGTAATTGCAACAAACCTGTATAACCGGGAGAGTAATTGCAATAAATCAAGATAATCACTGGTAAGAATTTGTTTTAATTATGGGAAGACTTACGGCATTAACACGCCGCCTCGCTAAGCCGTACAGGGAAAGGGAAAGTTCGCGCAAAAAAATTACGCTTCCATTAATGCACAAATTACTACGCTATGTTTTTGCAGAATTCCGTATAACTGGCGGAGCGTTGACTTGAAAGCTTTAAAAGAGTAGCTGGAATATTATCGCGTCATTTCGGAAATTTAGTGGCGAATGGGGTTTTTCCTTGACTTCCGCGAGCCAGTTGTTTACCCTGCAAGGGAACCGCTGGCATGCCGCTGTTTTGCGGCATTGGAATGCATTTTTTTTTCTCGAACGGAGGCATCGGAATGGCAAGTTACGAACAGGGCGGCGACCTGCCGATCATGCCCTTGGAGCTGGGGGGGGCGCTCGTCCGGACGGTGGACCCCAGGGACCTTTTCGTGGCGCTGGACTTGAAGGGGGATCCGGACGCGTGGTTCCGGAACCGGGCCGTGAAGATGAAGTTCCGGGAAGGGCGGGACTGGATCCGGGTCCAGGACGGCCCCAAGCGGAACGAGTTCGCCAGGAGGGTTTTGCTGTCGTCGGCCGTCGAGCTGGCCTGCACGGAGAAAACCGAGGCGCGGCACGAGGTGAGGCGGGCGCTGGTACGGTTCATGTCCCCGACGGCAACCCCCGTCGAGGAGGCGCTGACGGCGGAAGTGGCGGCGCTCAAGGCGAAAGTGGCGAAGCTGGAGGGCAAGGCCGCCGTCCGGAAGCGGGGGGCCGGGGCGGGCAGGCCGAGGAGGATGCCCCCGTCCGGCCGGAACGACGCTAACGTGGCTCTGGTCGAGTCCTGGAAGAAGGTCCGCATTGAGGTCTGGGACATGTCGGCGTCGGGGGAGCCGGCGCTGAACCCGAGGACGGGCAAGCTGTCGGGACGCGCGGCGGCGATGGAGAAGTCGGTCCGGCAGCTCCTGCGGGAATGCGGGGCGAAGGAGCCGGCGCACTGGCGGTTCGCCCGCGCCTTGGAGCGGGCGGCGGCGAAGCTCGGGAGCCCGTTCACGTTCGGGGCGGTCAGGCGGCAGACGCCGTACTACCCTACGGACACGGCTAAGATGATGATGATGCTCCTGGAGGTGCAGGGGGCGCTGTCGAAGGAGACGCGGCCGAACGCGAACGGGATCCAGACGGACTACTGGACGGCGGAGCGGATCCCGATGTACCCGTCGGACTGGGGGTGGTACCGGGAGTGCGTCAGGGCGGCGGAGGGGAAGCTGGAGCCGAGGGAGTGCCCGAACGGGCTCCTGGTCCGGGGGGTCACCGTCCGGAGCGAGGAGGAGGGCTTCGGGAAGCTTTCGGGGGAGTTCCCGTCCGGGGCATAAAAAAAGCCCCCTCGGGGAGGGGGCTAAATTCGGAGAAAGAAAATATAGTATGAGCAATGACGGGCCCAGGGTAACCCTGCGGCCGGGCCGGGTCAAGCCCCGGGGCTCCGGAAAAGGGGCTTCCTGGCGATTTTT
>JAIRZX010000211.1 GCA_031267005.1 Deltaproteobacteria bacterium | reverse complement strand
CAGGGCGTCCTGCCCCATGAGGTTTACGCTTTCGATGTAAACCGCGCCCGGCTCGTACCACCAGGCGTCGAAGCCCCCCCCCTCGCCGTCGTAGCTGCCGTTGAATGAAGGGGCCGTTTTCGGGTACCCGTTCACGGCCTCGAAGGCGGACTCGCCGTCGAAGGGCGGGCCCTCGGCCCTGGCGAGGGTGGCCAGGAGGAGAAGCACCGCGCAGAGGGCGGTCACGGAGAGCACGGCGTCCACGAGGAGGAGGACGCCCGTCGACTTGAAGAAGCGGAAGAATGACGGCCAGAAGCCTTCCTGGTTCAATGAAACGGTCATGGCTGTATCAGACCTCGATAACGTGTTGCGTCCGGGGGCGCTCCGGAAATGCCGGAGGGGCCCCGCGGCCGGGAAACCCGCGCCGCCGCGGGGCGGAACATGGCTCGCGGCGAGCGCTGACGGCGTCATGGCGCCGCGCGCTGGCGGGTGGGAGTGGGTGGCGTAGTCTGCGGAGGGGGCCGTAGCCGGCCCGACTTACGTGCGTTCCTCCGCCTGGAGGCTGTTTGGCAGCCGGGGCATGATATTTTTTGCCGGTTAGGGCACAGGGCTTTCGGGGGGAGCCTTATTTCAGGCGCCGGAAAACGGTCAGGGACAGGGCTGGATGTTTTTTTCCCGCCGTCTTGGCCGCGGCAGGCAAAGGACGGGCAAAGGCCGGGCAAAGGCAAGGCAACGGCCAGGCCTCGAACGGGGCTCCATTAACTGACGGGTGTTTGGCGCGACCGGGATAAGGCGCGCCGTCGGACGCCGCTCGTTAATGTTTTCCCAGGCGGATCCCGTAACGTCCTTAGGTAAAGGGAGTCCGTCAGCGGGCGGCGTCTGTCTCGACGCCGTCCGCTGACGGCTGGCGCGGCAGTCCGCGTTCCCTGTAAGACATACGGTCTAGAGAGCTCCCGTCCCGGCTTCCCCGCTTCCGTCTGCCCGGCGCTCGGGGTCTTTGGGACGGGCGGCCGGGGCAGCTTCCCTCCGGGAGGAAGCGTCCCCGGGCCTGAAATGGCGGCATAAAGCGTTGGCTTTAACCGCCGCTTTGCGGGCGGCCGCCCGCCTGTTCAAAGGTTAAAGGTCCCGGATTGGCGATCGAGTTCGACCGCCAGGCGAAGGGGGCGGCCGTCGGCCGCCTGCAAGGTCAATTAGCCGTAAAAGGCTCGGAGTGAAAAACTGAATCATAGAGAGATAAGGAGAGAGTCAGGACCCGGCAGTTAAGCCGGACCGCGCGGATTTACTCGGCGCGGAGGTAAATGCCCCATGGGGGGCGAGGCGCGGCCCGCAGGCGGCCGCGTGCGGCCAGACCGCTCCAGCTGGCCGGGCCGACACTTGCTCCAGCCCGATCTGCCTGCCTGCGGCGTGATCGGGATGGCTATGTACGTGCAGCGCTCGTGATCTGGAAATTGTTTCCCAGAAATTTAACGCACCTATAGCTTAGCCTGAAAGGCTTGGCGGGCAAGGCCGCAATCGAGAGCAAGGGCGGTGTCGGCTGCCGGTCTCGGAGCCTCCAGGGACAATCGGACAATCGGAAAACGGACAATCGGACAATCGGACAATCGGCAATCGGACAATCGGACATTGAGGTCAAAAGCTAAGAGCGGCAAGACGGATGGCAAAATTCAGCTTCGGCACGGAAGGGCTCGTCCGTAAGTAGCTGTTTAGCCGGGCGGCCAGTTAAGATGCGATGGGCGCCGCCGAGGTTTGCCTCCTGACGGTGCAGTTGCCGGGTATGCTGGGCGCTCCGTTTAGGCCGGCGTCGCCTAGCGCGGCCCGAGAGCCAGAGCAGGATGGGGAACCTGGAAGCCTTCCCGTGGAGGGAGTCCGTAACGCCTTCGGGACTGCCGGAAAGCCAGGCCATTAACGCTGGGGACAAGGTGCCCGCAGCCAGGCCGTGACCGGCCTGGCGTTTCCGGCTAGCGTCTGAGCTCCGCTCGTGGGAGATTTTATACCCCCCCTCCCTATCCGATTGCAACAAATTTTTTATCAATGAATTTTAACAATATATCTTGATAGACTATGTAATTAAAAGGATATTAAAAATATTTTTAATTAACACGCGAAAAGTTTATGTAGCATATGAAAAATTTAATAATTTTTTGCTGGTATTATACTAATGTATTTCATTCGATATGCTAATAACTGTAAGCTTTTCAGTTATAAAAATATTTATTATCTACCATGTGCCGATAGGCAATCCTCGAAAGAGTATCGAAAAGTGTACTGGCATTTAAAATTTTCGCGTTATTGCGAATCGATAACCGAGCGCGTTACCTTCGTTTTATGCAACAATATCAATGTAATTTTTTTTTGTTTCGGACTGTGCTGGTTACCCTGCATCACATTTTCCTATCTGACATGCTCGTATAGGAGATTGCGGCAGATCCCAGCCACCGGGAGAGCGCCGCGGGACAGGTTTTGCACTCGTGCGCCCGTTCTTTTTCGAACGCTCCAGAAATGACGGCGTCCTGGCGTTTCCGCCTCCCTGGAGGGGCGGCGTAAGTCTGGCAGCGTGACTCCCCCAAGCCGCCGCAAACGCAGTTTCGGAAATTTACGAGTTGGGTTCAGTTTCGATTTCGCGAGAATTTCGATTCTTCTTGCGTAAGCTTTCGCGCCGGTCCGGCAGGGCGGTCGGCTTTTCCTGAGGGGGAGGGATGCAGAGCCCGGTTAGATCGAGCCTGCGGAAGGGCAGGCGAGGCCGCCTTCCCCGCGAAGGCCTGCCCAGCCACGCCCCTCGTCCGCCCCCGCCTGGCGACTGGCGAGGCACCCCGGGCTCCGTTATCTTCGGCACGGAGCGCGGCGGACGCGTCCCGGCGCTTCCCGCCGTGGAAGGAAGCCGTCCGGGAAGCTCTTGATATCCGCCGTCCGACTGACGCCGAAGCGCCGGTCCCGTGCTGGCCGTTGGGTTCGGCGTCGCCGTCATGAACCTGGGCGGCTCGTCCCATGGGAAGAGGCGGAGAATACAGGGCGGCGAAAACGTTCCATGCCGCCGCTGGTTTTGGGGAGCCTGGAGGGCGGGAATCTCTCCGGGACGCCCTTCCGGACCATATGCGTCGGTGCCTGGGCCGCCGAGAGGCTTAGCTTCGGACGCTGTTCAGATCGTTTATGTCCGCGCAAAATGCAATTTTGGCCCAAGGAGGGCAATAGAGGCTCGTCAACTCCGCCCGCCGGGGATAATTCGTCGTCTCGTGCCAAGTATTGATAATCAACCTCAATAAGGGCTCGCTAACGTCATTTGGTATCCGTTCGCGGGGGGAGGTGGACAGAGGAAGAGGGAGGGTGACTTCGTCCCGCCGTATCCGTTCACGGGCTCAAGGGGGATGGCCCTGTGTCTGGCCGGAGTCGATTTTTGAGCAGGTGAGAGGGAGAGGGGATGGTTCCGGAAGCTGGAGGGAGGCGGGTCCAGGGGCGGGGCTTAGGAGAGCCAGGG
>JAIRZX010000190.1 GCA_031267005.1 Deltaproteobacteria bacterium | reverse complement strand
GCCTTGGAGCGTGTTGGCGTACCGCTTCCGCCGCGCCTCTCCAACTCGTTAGCCCCGCGTCGGCTTGACGGGATTATCCGGTAGCGACAAGGCTTTGGGGGCCAGCAATATGGAGTTGGGCCCTTGCAGGGAAACCGCCCCGGCCCGCCCGCTTCGGGGCGACGCCTCAGAAAAACAACGGGTAGGCCACCGGGGCCTTCGCCAGCGGGGCCTCGCCGGCAAGCTCGGAGGTCTCCAGGTGGTCGGGGAAGCGCTCGTGGATCTTTTTGAGGACCTTCCTACGGGCCAGGAGCGACACCACCACCTCCGGGTCGAAGTGGTGGCCGCTCTCCTGCTGCATAATCTGAATCGAAAGCGACTCGTCGAAGGAGTCTTTGTATGTCTTGCGCGACACTAGCGCGTCGTAGACGTCAGCCACCGCGAGTATGCGGCCGTAGATGGAGATGTCCTCGCCCTTCTTGCCCCTGACGCGGCCGGTCGGCCCGGCGCGTCCGGGGAGCGGCAAGCCGGTGTCGATGTCCACCCAGCCCGGGTATCCCTGGCCGTCCCAGCGCTCGTGGTGGTCCAGGATTATCTGGAAGGTGAGCCGGTCCAAAGGCGTCCTCGCCTTCCTGAAGAGCCTCGCGCCAGTGAGGACGTGGGACTCCATCATGGCCCGTTCCTTAAGATCCAGCCTTCCGGGCTTGGTGAGTATCGCGCCGGGAATGCTCATCTTGCCGACGTCGTGGAGCATGGCCGCCAGCGGGAGCATGTCCAGGATACGGAAACGCTCCGAGGCGGGAACCCCGCGGCGCACGGACCAGTGCTCGTAGAGTTCGGTGGCGACGCAGGCCACGCGCTGGGCGTGGGCCGGAGTCTCCTGGGGGTCGTGGGAACTTATGACTTCTACGCTCCGTATGGTCATGCTCCTCAGCATCATGGTCTTCCCCATGGCCATGGAGGCGCAATGGACGTAGAACTTCCCCAGGGACACGTCGTCCTCGTCGAAGTCCTTTATGTGGCCGTCCCCGCCCAAGGGGTTTATGAGCTGCAGCACGCCCATGGTATCGCCGGGGGCGCACACGAGCGGGAGGGTCAATACGGACCTGCAGACGTAGTTGGTGCTGTTGTCTATGGCCGTGTTGTGCTGGAAAGGCGCGTCCAAGTCAATGTCGGAGGTGTTGTTCACGACCAGCGCCTTGCGCTCCAGAGCCACGTAGCCGGCCAGAGAGCTGCGGTCGAGCTTCAGGATGTAGTTTAAGAACGGCAGGTCGGAAGGCTCGTTTACGATGCGCTCGAGGAACGAGTTCTGGGTTATGGCGAGCACCAGGGTGTCGCCGCGCCTGAGGTAGATAGACCCCGCCTCGGCCGCCACCAGCGCCCTCGCGTCCGTCAGGACGCGCTCTAGCAGCATGTCGACGTCCGTGAGCTCGTTCAAGGCGGCGGCGAGCCTCCCCGCCCTCCGGTCGCGGGCAACGTCCTTTACCAGGTCGCAAGAGTCAGTCAAACCCTCTCCTTTTCGGTCAGGCCCTTATCATAGTGCCTGGAGCCGCAAAAATCAGCACGAATCTGACCTTGTCGGGCACGGACGCAATATGGAGCGCCGTACTGAAGCCGGGTGCGCCAGATAAAGCGAGCGGGCCCATGGCCCGCAAGGCTGCGCCGCGCTCGCCGGGGGGGGCGCCCGGAAGCCTGGAACGGACGGGAAAGCGCGGAACGGCGGGCGCGGCCGGGCAATAAGGGAGCAAGGCCAAAGGCCGGGATAATCGCGGGGAGGACGAATCCGGAGGGGGGGTCCGGAAAGGATGGAGGCTGACGGGAAACCCGCTAGGAAATCCCCTCAAGGAAATCCTTCACGGAAATTCCCGGAGGATAAAACCCGGAGGATAAAACCCGGGAGGCGCTAACGGCCCCGAGAGCTTTACGCCGCCTGGCGCCGAAATCGCTGCCCGCCCGTCCCTGGAGGCTGGAGGCTTTAAAGCGTATTCCGCGAGGGTACCGGAAAAGGCGGCCTGTATTCAGGACGGATCCGGAAGCTTGCGGCAGGCGTCAGGGACGGATTTTTGGAGGGACGCCTCACGGGCCGCTGCTCCCGGTCCGCGGCTCCCGGCCTGCGGCCCGCCTGCGCGGAAATTGCCGGTTCCCGGCCAGGCAGACGGAGGGGCACCGGATATCCATACACCGCGCCGCCGGCCTTCAAGTGAGCGGAGACCCGGACTCAGTCCTTGCCGCCTGCGCCGTCCCTTGCCTCCGGCCGGGCGGACGCGGGGGCCGCCGGCTCGGCGGCCAACGCGGCCGAAGCCAGTCCCGACACGGGCCCGGGACCCTCCGCCCCCCCCGCCCCGACCGTTACGGCGGATGCCATGCCCAGCGCCTGCCTCAGCGCCTTGGCGAGCTCCTCTATGGTGTAAGGCTTCATGATGAAGCGGGAGGCCCCCAGCGCCCTGGCCTTCTCGACCTCCTCGCCCTCGGCCATTCCGGAGGCTATCACGGCCTTCTGGCCGGGCTTGAAGCCCAGGATGCGCTCGTATGTCTCGCGGCCGTTTATCCCGGGGCGCATGATCATGTCCAGGAGGAGCACGTCGGCGTCCTTGCCCTTGAGATACTCTATGGCTTCCTCGCCGGAAGCGGCGGAGCTCGCTTCGTAGCCCAGGTTTTGGAGCATGCGGCCGGCGAGCTTGCGCTGGATGTCCACGTCGTCCACGACGAGGACCTTCTCGCCCGAGCCCATCCAGGCCTTCAGGCTGGCGGGGGCCCCGCTCTTCTTCCTGGCGGGCCGCTCCGATGCCGCCGCGGAAGGAAAGAAGGCCGTAAAGGTAGTTCCCTCGGGCCCGGTCTCGAAGTCAAGATCCCCGCCCAGCCCGCGGATGGTGTTGGCGGCCACCGTAAGCCCAAGCCCGCGCCCTCCCCACCTGCGTCCGGTATAGAATGGCTCGAAAATCCTGGCCCTGTCCCTTTCGGGGATGCCGGGGCCGCTGTCTGAAATCCTTAAAATCGCGCAGTTCCCCGCGCCGCTTCCGCGAAGATGGCCCGGAAGGCTGTCGGCCTTGGCCGCTGATGTGGAGATCTTGACCCAGCGCCTGCCCTCCGGCGAGAGGGCCGCGGCGTTCACGGCGTTGGACACCAGGGCCTGGACTGACTTCTTGAGCCGCATCCTCGCGGCCTGGACCCACAGGGGCGAGACCGAAAGCTCCACCGCAGGCTCCGGGCGGCTGGAACGGCCGTCGGCGGAGGGGCCGTCCGGGGCTGCCGGCACGCCGGATGAGCCGGGAGGGCCTGGGGGCCCGGAGGGCCCGGCTTCGTCCCAGGAGGGCCCGGCTTCGTCCCCGGAGGGCCCGGCGCCGTCCCAGGACGCGTCCGCCCTCCCCTCTTTCCCGGCCAGAGGCGCGCTGTCGTCCCCGCCGCCCGAGCCCTCGCGGGCTTCCCCGCCTTCCCGGCCTTCCCTAGCCTCCCCGTCATCCCGGCCTTCCTTGCCGTCCCGCCCTTCGGCGGGGGCGGCGGGCGTCGCGGGCACGGCGGCGGAAGAGCGGCCCGGCCCCGTGGGGGCGGCGAGGGCGGCTGGATCCGAGAGAACCTCCTTCACGATGGCGTTCAGGTCGATGGTCTCGCTTTTGACCGCCACTCCCTGGGACAGCGTGAGCAAGTCGCCTACCACCTCGGCGGCGCGCCCTCCCGCGGCCTGGATCTCGGAGACGTAGCCCCGCTGGGTCTCCGTAAGGCCCCCGCCCTTCAGCAGGAGCTCCGGGTAGCCCGTGATGCCGGAGAGGATGTTGTTCAGCTCGTGGGCGGTCTCGGAGGCCATGACGCCCAAGGTCTCCATGTTCTGGGCGCGGCTCAGCCGCTCGCTCAGCAACGCCTTCTCGCGCTCGGCCGCCCTCTGGCCTGTCACGTCTATGAAGATCCCGAGGACCCGGTCCTCGGCCGTGAGCTTCAGGGGGGCGCCGAGGAACAGGAGCGTAGAGTCCCTGCCGTCCGGCCTGGTGAACTCGAACTCGCGCCCGGCCGCCGCGGCCCGGACGGCGTCCGGGGAGGGAACGGGTCCGCCGGGGGCGCCCGCCGCCTCCCGCAAGGCCTCGCCGGCGGCGTCCCCCATGAGTTCCGAAAGCGGCCTTCCGAGGGCGTCCGCGAGCGGTATGCCGGTAACGGCCGGGAAATGGGAGTTGGCCTCCAGGAGAGTGCCCCTGTCGTCCAGGACGCACACCGCCTGGGGGGAGACCTCGAAGATGGTCCTGAAACGGGCCTCGTTTACCCGGAGCATCTCCTCGGCGCGCTCGCGGACCTCTATCATGCGGTTGGCGCTCTCGGCCAGCAGCGAGAACTCCAGGAAGGGCTGCTCGTCCGGGTTGATCAGGACGGAACTCGAACTCGCCCTCTCGAAAAAGAGGAAGAAGGACGAGAAGCTCCGGGAGGCCTTCCTCTCGATGACCCGGGAAATGACCGTTACGACCAGGAGCATCGCGAAGGTTATGAGCCCGGTCCTCATGACGTTTCGGTGGACGCGCTGGGAAAGTTCCTCGCGCTCGTCGGCGAGCCCCCGGGCCAGCAGCCCCCGCCCCACCCAGCCGACGGCCACCCACTCCTTGCCGGGCACGGCCTTGTAGTAGGCGAGCTGGCTCGACTCCTCGCCGGTAGCGGGGTCCGCCAGGCTGAAGGACTCGTAGTCGAACCCCACGGCCCTGGCGCCCCGGATCAGCTTCGCGGCGGCCCGGGCGAAGCCAGTGCCGGCGTCGGAGTCGAAGACGTTGCCGCTCGCGCCTTCCGGCCCGCCGGCCAGTATCTCCCCCTCGTAGCTCAAAAGAGCGAAGGCCATGCCCGGGGGGAGCGTCTGGCTCCCGGCCCAGGAAATAACCTCCCGCTCCTGCTCGCGCACGAAGACCTCGGGGAAGATGGATATCCCCGCGGCCCAGCCCAGAGGCTCGCAGAGCTCAAGGTACGTGAGGGGCTCGTCCCCTTCCCCGCCTAAAAAGTCCCAGCTGTAAAAGCCCGCCCCCAGGGCCTTCACGCTCTCCACCACCCTCAGGAAGCCGTCCTCCCCGCCCGCAGGCTCACGGCCCCTGGCCGGCCAGGGCGCGGCTTCCCCGGCTTCCTCCCCGTCCTTAGCCGCCGCGGCTTCCCCGGCTTCCTCCCCGTCCTTAGCCGCCCCGGCTTCCCCGGCTTCCTACCCGTCCTTACCCGCCCCTGCTGCCCCGGCTTCCTACCCGTCCGTAGCCGCCCCGGCTGCCCAGGCTG
>JAIRZX010000173.1 GCA_031267005.1 Deltaproteobacteria bacterium | reverse complement strand
GGGCTGTCCTGCGTCCGGCTAGATCCGGGCTTAGGGCAGGCGAGAGCGGGGGGCGGGAGGAGAGCGGGGCGATCCGGGGGCAGACTGGAGACGGCCCTGGGCGGCTGGAGGCGGCCCTGGGCGGCTGGAGGCGGTACCGGGCGGCTGGAGGCGGCCCTGGGCGGCGGGAGGCGGTACCGGGCGGCTGGAGGCGGTACCGGGGAGGGGGAGGGCCGGTTCGCTCCCGGATTCACCTACTGATTTACGCGGATAGACACTAAGGCGGATCGTCTTGAACCTCTTTACATGCCTCTCCGGCAAGCTCTTCAGAGTCGCCCGAAACGCTTTCCGGAACCCCAGTTCGTGCTGTAAATTTATAACATTTTCAGGCGCTTGGGGGGTTTGACATTCAACCCGGCTCCTCCTATTCTTTATAAGCTTCCGGGGCGCGACCCTGCCCAAAGAAAACCGCCAGCTACCGCTCGGCGTTGGGGTCGGCCACGCCTAGGCGCAGATCCCGCGAGTCCCTTTGCCTCCGCGACAATCCAGACCCTGTAAAGCCCCTGACCCGCATCCCCCTGACCTCGGAAGGGAACCTGACCCGCATTCCCCTAACCTCGGAACGGCACCTGACCCGCATTCCAATGACACGGGATCGCCCTGGTCCCGTGCCGACGCGGGCACCGGAAGCCCTTGACTGCGCGTCGATGCGCGTCGCCATTTTGTTGGATTAGCTTCCCGAAGTTCCCCGGGCCTTCCTTAATTTTGGTTCTTTGGGCTTTCGGGAGTTCCTTGGCGTCGGCGCAAGGCGCCTTGAAGCCGATTCCAGCCGGGACGCGCTTCGCCGCGGTCCCGCAAAAGAAGCGAAAGGAGCCTCAAGGTGCCCCGCACGAGCTTCAGCCTGACGGGCATGACCTGCGCCGCCTGCGCGGCCCGGGTCGAGAAGGCCGTCGCGGCCCTGCCCGGCGCGGTCCGGGCAGACGTGAACCTGCTCAAATCCTCGATGGCGCTCGAGCACGATCCTGAACTTACGCCCCAACTGGTGGTAGCCGCCGTGGAGAGGGCCGGCTACGGCGCCGCGCCGGACGCGCCGGGCGGCGCGGTCCCCGGCGCGTCCGAAAGCCCGTCCGAACGCTTCAAAAAGGAGGCCCGCCAAGCTTCCGTCAGACTCAAGCTGTCGCTCGCCTTCACCGCCCCCCTCTTCTACCTCGCCATGGGGCACATGATGGGCTGGCCGCTCCCGCCCTTCTTCCTGGGCAGGAGCGGGGCCCTGCCCTGGGCCTTCACGCAGTTCCTCCTGCTACTCCCGGTCATACACGTTAACCGGGGCTACTTCTCCCGCGGCTTCGCCGCCCTAGCCCGCAGGGCGCCGACCATGGACACCCTCGTAGCCGTCGGCTCGGGGGCCGCCTTCGCCTACGGGGCGGCCGGCATCTACTCGATGATGGCGGCCCTCGCCTCCGGGGACGCCCACGGCTTGCACGAAGCCTCAATGATGCTCTACTTCGAGTCGGGGGCGGTGATACTGACCTTGGTCACCATGGGCAGGATGCTGGAGACCCGGGCCAAGGCCGGGACCGGTGCGGCGGTGGAGGGGCTGTTGGCTCTAGCCCCCAAAACGGCCACGATCGTCCGCGACGGGGTCGAAACATCGCTCCCGGCGGCCGATCTGAAGCCCGGCGACGTGATGGTTATCAAGACCGGCGAGTCGGCGGCGGCGGACGGGACCGTGGTGGCGGGCTCCGGCGCGGCGGACGAGTCCGCCTTGACCGGCGAGAGCCTTCCCGTGGACAAGGCCCCGGGGGATACCGTCTCCTGCGCCACGACCCTCTCCTCGGGACGCCTCGAGGTCAGGGTCGAGCGCTCGGGTGACGACACCGTGCTCGCCCAGATAGTGCGGCTGGTGGACGAGGCCACGGGCTCCAAGGCCCCGGTGGCCCGCCTCGCGGACAGGATCTCCGGAGTCTTCGTGCCCGCGGTCATATTCATAGCGGCGGCCACCTTCGTAGTCTGGTTTTTCATGGCCGGGGCGCCCGCTGGCACGTCGCTGTCCATGGCCATATCGGTCCTTATAATCTCGTGCCCCTGCGCCCTGGGGCTGGCCACCCCCACGGCGGTCATGGTAGGCACCGGGGCCGGGGCCCGGATGGGGGTGCTCTTCAAGTCGGCGGCGGCCCGCGAGGGGGCCGCCTCGGTAACGGTGGCCGTGCTGGACAAGACGGGGACGGTGACGGAGGGGAAGCCCTCCGTGAAGGCCGTCCTCGCCGCGCCCGGCGTCGGCGAGGAAGAGCTCCTGACCGTCTTCTACTCCCTCGAAAGGCTCTCCGAGCATCCCCTGGCCCGGGCCGTCGTGGCCTTCGCCGAGGAAAGGAAGCTTCCCTGGCGCGAGGTCTCCGGCTGGAACCAGCTCCCCGGGCAGGGTCTTTCAGGGACGGTAGGCGGGAAAACCTACCATGCGGGCAACCGCAGGGTCATCGAAGGCCTGGCGGAGGCCTCCGGGGCGGGAGAGCCCGGGAGACGGGTTGCGGACGGGGCGGAGGGGGAGACGGACCTGAAAGACGGCATGCTTGCGGAGGGGGAGGCGGCCGTGAAGAACGGCGCGGCCGAAACGGGCGAAAAGCGGGAAAAGGCGGAAACGCCCGCCTCCGCTTCTTCCCCCGCCGCCTCCGAAACGGCCGAACTCCTCTCCAGCGCGGAAAAGCTCGCGGAAGAGGGCCTGACCGCCCTCTTCGCCACGGACGGGGAGCGGGTGCTCGGGCTTATCGCCTTGGGCGACACCGTCAAGCCCGGGAGCGCCTGGGCGGTTAAAACCCTGTCCGGGATGGGGATACCCTCGGTGATGATGACCGGCGACGACGAGAGGACGGCCAAGGCCGTCGCCCGGCGCTGCGGCATCTCCAAGGTCAAGGCCGGGGTCCTGCCCCAGGACAAGGAGCGGGAGATCCGCTCCCTCCAGGACAAGGGCTTTACAGTGGCCATGGTCGGCGACGGCGTGAACGACGCCCCCGCCCTTGCCCGCGCCGACGTGGGAATCGCGGTGGCCTCGGGAACGGACGTGGCGGTGGAGGCCGCCGACGTGGTCTTGATGAAAAACGACCTGGCGGACGCGGCCGCCGCCGTCCTGTTGGGCCGCAAGGTCATGCGGAACATCCGCCAGAACCTTTTCTGGGCGTTCTGTTACAACACCCTGGGCATCCCGGTAGCCGCCGGCGCCTTCTACAAGGCCCTGGGGATCGCCCTGAGCCCCATGGTAGCGGCCGCCGCCATGAGCCTCAGCTCCGTGTGCGTGGTTTCCAACGCCCTGAGGCTCAGGTTCTTCAAGCCGCCGGAGCGTCCTCGCGGGACGGCGGAGCCCCGCCCGGGCCCGGAACCCGCTCCCGGAGCCCTTGCGTCCGGCCGCGCGGTGGAGCAGACTGTACGCCCGGCGCCCGGGGCCGCCCCGGCCGGACGGGTTCCGGAGGGCGAGCCCGCCGCTCCGGGAAAGGAACGGAAAGGAACAGCCATGGAAGTCAAGCTCAAGGTGGACGGGATGAGTTGCGGGCACTGCAGCGCCCGGGTCGAGAAGACGCTCTCCGGTATTCCGGGGGTGGACAAGGCCGAGGTGGACCTCAAGGCCGGAACGGCGCTGGTCACTCTCTCCTCTGACGTGCCCGCCTCCGCGCTCGCCGAGAAGGTGACCGAGGCCGGCTACGAGGCTACCGTCCTCTAGCCCAGGACGCCCCTCCGGGACATATCAGGTGGGTGCCTGCAAAGCCGCGTTCCGCCAGCAATGCCGCTCCCCGCCATGGCTCCATGGCGCCCCCTCCGCCCGGCGAGCGTGCTCCGCCTGGGTACGGTGGTTTGCGTCCACAGCCCGGGCCGAGCTTTTGACACGTTCCCCCGGCCAGGACCGACCCTCCGACCGCGTCCTCAGCCAGGACCGGCCATACAGACGAACACTCGGCCCGTACCAACCTTCGGCCTGTTCTCTCGGCACGCGACCCCATACCTTAACGCGGCCCGGCCCGCAACACCCGGCCAACCTGCCGACTGCCCCCATCCTCCGCTCCGACGGATCGGGATTATCGACTTTATGGACGCGCCAGCCCTCCCGGCCTGTCCGGGGGAACCGCAAACTGCCGACGTAGCCGGGTATTGCTCTTTGAAACCCGACACCTCGCTACGAAGCCCAGTGCCGTCCAGTACACGAGGCAAACTGTCCGTCCGGCTGACTGAGGCAGGGGGCCCTGCACGGTCCAGGGCACCCAGCCCTTGGGGGAGCGGAACCCGACGCAGCCCCCCGGTCCGAGTCCTTCCGCCGTCACCCTGACCTGTTCGTGTTCGGCGGAGCCGTTATCCTCGCTCTGTACGATGCCTCTGGAAAACTCCGAGGCGGGTGATTCCGGCCCCATTCTTACGGTATCGTCCGACCCTGCGACACGGATATCCTAATTAAACCGAAAGGCTTTCTGGAGCGGGGTCTATAATCCGGAGGGGTCACTCGGAGCGCTCTGGAAGCCGCAAGATACACAACGCCATCACCCCCGATTCTTTCACTCGGCCTCCTGACTTCCGGAAATGCCAAAACGAAACCAGTTCGCGGCCAGCCCTCCCGGCACCGAGGATATGAATTTAACTGGCCTCTTACGTCCTCATGGACGTCTTGGCAAACGATTGTTTACAGCTGGCGGGTACACGTCCGATGTCTCAGGCAGCCGCAGATGAATTCAATTTATGAAAATGTATTTTTTTCAAATGAAGCGCGTCTAGCTTCTAGTTGACAAAGAGTCAGGAATAGAATAAAATATTTCAAAGTATTGAAAGGGCTTTAACTGACTAAAAAAGTCCTACTATCTAAACGAGGCGCAAATGACTCAAGATATACCTTCCCTTCCTGCTGGCCAACAAGTATTCGAAAATATCAGACTTAAAAATTTTGTCTACGTCGATAAGACTAAGTATCTTCCGATGCTTCTGGAAACAGGCAAGTTCATATTTTGCTCGCGCCCCCGCCGTTTCGGAAAGTCACTTACGATCCATGCCCTCGATTCCTTCTATTCCGGAAAAACAACTCTTTTCGAAGGCCTCGCAGCTGAGAAAAATATAACCTCACCCTCTTTTGTTCCCCACCCTGTCATCCGCCTGAACATGAGCGAGGCAGACAACAGCGACAGCAAAAACATTCTGGAAGCTAATATCGTAGATATTCTTTCGGAAAACGCGGAACGGCACAACGTAACCCTGAGGGGAGCCAATCACTCGAATACCTTTTTGTCCCTTATTAAAGACATCCACAAGGCTACCGGCACTACGGTCGTTATTTTGATTGACGAATACGACGCTCCAGTCATCAGTCTTGTCCAACGAGAAGAGTCGGAATACGATGAACATTTGATACGCCAAACGCGTACATCAATGCAAAGTTTTTATTCAAAAATCAAAGCCGCTGACGAGCACATTGAGTTCGTCTTCATCACCGGCGTTACCAAGTTTTCCAAAATGGGGGTTTTTTCCAGTCTCAACAACCTCATCGACATATCCATAATGCCTAAATACGCGGAATTCATGGGCTACAGCCAAACGGAACTGGAGAGCTATTTTTCTTACTTCATCTCCGAGACGGCTAAAGACCTACAGATGTCCGAACCAGAGCTTTTGAAAAAAATAGAAGATTATTACGACGGTTTTTCGTTCGACGGGAATAAGAAAGTTTACAATCCTTTTTCAACACTCTCTTTCTTCATTAACGCCAAATTTTTACACTACTGGATGGAATCAGGCTCCAATTCACTGATCCGAAAGTTTTTAAGGGATAAATCCATTGTTGCGGATCAGTTTGAAGGCATGGTGGTGAAAGATCTATTCGCCAGCAGTCCAGGGGATATCCAATCCGCTTCCCCGGAAGGATTCCTCTACCAGGCGGGTTACTTGACCCTGCGATCCATAAGCCCAGACCGTTACAAGCTTGAGTACCCCAACTTTGAGGTCCGCCAGGCCATTTCCTCCTTGTTTCTGGAGAACTTATACAGTTCACGGGCCGCCGTCGACAAAACCGGTGAGGAACTGGAAAAGCGCCTCGCCGCCCGCGACGTTCCCGGCATGGTCAGGGTCTTCATGCGACTTCTTTACGGCATATGCTACGATGACCACTCCGCAGCCGAGAAGGGCCCACGGGAAGAGGACATTGTCCTCGACATCCGCAATGCTTTCGACCTAAAGTTGACCGACGTCGAAATTAGAAGACGTTCCGCGGAACTTGTAGAAAAGATACTCCGGGAAAAAGGCGAGGGTTTCTACCGTTCCGTTCTGCAGGCATCGCTTTGGACGGCCGGAGCAAAAACAACCCCTGAAAAGCACGAGTCCATAGGCCGCCTCGATATTGAGGTCGTCTACGGAGCCATGACGTACGTAATCGAGCTGAAGATGGCGGATGACGTTAACGGCGGCCCCGCAGCCGCCCGGGCAGGAATGGACCAGATACGGACACAAGTCTACGGCCTGGCCTCGAAGAACCCTATCCGCATATCGATTGCCATCGGCAGGAAGGAAAGGAACATCGTGGCCTGTCTCTTCGAGATGGACGGACGTGAGATGTGCGTCACGCCTGATCAGGTGGAGATAGGGAACGTCGGAAACAGGCGCTTCGCGGAAACGACCTCGTCGAAATAATTTTTCGCTGGGGCTGACGTCAAAACCAGGACGCCCGATCAAATCCGACGCTGAACACGCCTCACCTCTCTGCAAATCGCCCTCCACCTTCTCCGAAAATCTCCCGCCTCCCGCGAAATGACTTCTAAACTGCCGTCCGCGCCATACTCCGCCGTTGAAATTCACCACCCCTATTATTGCCATTGAATCTAAATATTTGAAAATGGCAGATATTAAATTCATATATGGTAAAGTCATATCTTGGATATTATTCAAATATTTAACAGCAATGGTAATTATGGAACCGGTTGCTACGGCAATGCAGGCAGGACCCATCATCTAGCCAGATTCAGGAAACGCGTTGCCCGCTACCGCCCTGCCACCGGCGTTCAAACGAACCGCTTTAACCTGGTTAATCCTAAATGCCTTACTACCCATTCATCCGTGTCTGCCTATCCTGCCGCAAATAGATAGACGTAGTTCCAAAACACTTTCCACCGCCTCATCTTCACGATTGGACATAACTCGGCAACGTATGACCTGTCCGCAAATTTCCACTGTCCCGACGTCCCGGTGCGTTCTTTTCCCTCTAAAGCAGGATTATCCTGACCCGCCCGCCCTGCTCTATGGCATTTTACTTTCCTCGCATTTTTCCTAAATTATAATACGGAGTTGATGAATCGTCCTGAAATTATCGGTCGCATACGAGAAAGGACAGGAAATAATAACTAGCGATATCGGAAAAACCATGTCCGCAAAACCGATACAGCATTCAACACGGCAGGCGTCTGCAATACTCTAAAACACTATATGGTGCCTGCCATTCCGCGTCTGCCTATAATATTTTCATTCAAGTTAAATATTAGAAAAAGCGTGGCAGTTAATCCTTACGCTGTAAGGACCTATCTTGGATATTAGTCTAATATTTAATCAGAATGACAATAAAAGACTTTTTAGAGGATAAATTTTACTTCGTTCTCCATGCCCCCCGCCAGTCCGGCAAAACCACGATTTTACAGGATCTGACCAGTAAGATTAACTCCGATGGCCAATATTACGCTGGTCAGGCTTATCAGGCTTATCAGGCACGAGCCAATAACTGGCATCCGTAATGCGTACATGGGCGGGCTGACATCGGCTTGATTTCACAGGAAAGCGCAAAAAAAGGATCGCATATTCCAGTTTTTATGGCCATAATCCAATCCGCTGTTCGCTCTTTGCGAATTTTTCTCAAGCGAATTATACCTGTCATTTTTGATCTTGACCTGAACCGATACCACGGGCTCCGAACGGATCGCGCAGGACCCGAACTGATGCTGCCGACAATCCCGCCGACAGCCCCGCCCCCCGCCCAAGCATTTAAAAATCCGGGCTCGTCCAGACCGGGCACCCGCCTATGACGGTCATGAGCGCCTTGGCGTGGCGGAGTTCCTCCAGGGGCGTCTCGCAAAGATCCCTGTCCAGCACCGCGAAGTCCGCGCGCTTGCCTACCCCGAGCGACCCCAGCTCCCCCTCGCAGAAGCACGCCCAGGCTGGCCAGGCGGTGTAACTCATGAGCGCCTCGCCCACGGTCATCGCGTCCCCGGGCCGGAAGCCCTCCTTAGGCCTCCAGAGGAGGTCCCGGCGGGCGCAGGCGGCGTAGATCCCTTTCAGGGGATCCGGGGTCTCTATCGGCGCGTCGGAGCCGTTTATGATGACCGAGCCCAGATCCAGGAGCCTCCTCCACGCGTAGGCGTCCGCGATCCTCGCGGGGCCCAGCCTGTCGGGGGCCATGTGGAGATCGGTCATGAGCCCCACGCTCTGGATGCTGGGGACGAGTCCGAGGCCTACCGCCTCGCGGGCCAGCGCCTCCGAGAACACCTGGAAGTGCTCCAGCCGCCAGCGGCGATCCCGCGCCCCTTTCCCCAGGACCCTGCCCATCGCCCTCACTGCCTGCTCCGAGGCGGCGTCCCCTATGACGTGGATGGCGCATTGGAGGCCGCGGTCGCGGACCCACCCCATCGCCTCCTCCAGGTCCGCGTCGCGGTAGTTGTGGCCGCCGCGGTGGCCGGGGCGGTCGGCGTAGTCCTCGGTCATCCAGGCGCTCTGGGAGCCCAGCGACCCGTCCGAAAAGAGCTTCACCCCGTCCAGGGAAAACCTGCCCGCGCAAAGCCCCCTCGCGGGGCCGTTCCCGAGGATCTCCTCCTCCCAGGGTTCCGACTGCATGAAGGCCTTGAACCTTAACCTGGGAACCCCGTTCCGGTAGGCGTCCAGAAGCAGGAAGAAGTCCGCCTTCCTGGTCCCGCAGTCCACGACGGAAGTCAGACCGAAGGAAAGCATCTCCCTTTCGGCGGCCAGGAAGGCCTCCATGGGGTCAAGCCCGTCCCACAACGGCATGCGCGCGTACAGCACGCGCATGACCCTCCCCACGAGCACCCCGGAGGGGGTCCCGTCCGGGTCCCGCGCTATCTCCCCTCCAGGCGGGCACGGCATGCCGGGCCAGACGCCAGCGGCCTCGAGCGCCATCGTGTTGGCCCAGACCGAGTGCTTGTCCACCCGGTCGATAACCACCGGGTTGCGCGGGCACGCCCGGTCAAGAGCCGATCTGTGCGGCCACTCTCTGCCGGGCCACAGGTTCTGGTCCCAACCCCTCCCGTGGAGCCAGGCGCCCGGCTCCAGGGCGGCGGCCCTGGCGCCCGCCATGGCCGCCGCCTCTTCCATGGACTTCCCGGAGACGTCCAGCTGGCTCAGCCTGACGCCCTCTGTTATGAGGTGGCTGTGGCTGTCGATCAACCCCGGCACGGCCGTGCGGCCATTGAGGTCTATCACCTCCACAAGGCGGCGCCTCGCAGAAGAAGAAGAAGAAGAAGAAGATGCTGATGATGATGAT
>JAIRZX010000041.1 GCA_031267005.1 Deltaproteobacteria bacterium | reverse complement strand
CCTGGCACGGCTTGGCCGCCGGGCACGTGACGGCGCTGGCCTGGCCGCCGGTCACCCGGCGCCGGTCAGGGTCCGGGTCCGCAGCCTGCCGACGGGGGGCGCCGCGTTGCCCCGAACGGCCGCGTCTTTCTTTTCACGCTCCCATAAATTATCATCGGCTGGAATATTTCCCGGCGCGGCCCGGGACCCGCCAGGGCCCCCCGGCGACCGCGCCGCAGCGAGGGGACATGGAACCGGCGGAAGAAAACAAAAGGAAGCTCAACGCCCTGAAGCTGTCCTCCTTCGACTGGGTGAAAGGCCTGGACGACGTCTGGAACCTTTCTCGGTGGGACGTGCCGGCGCTGCACAAGAGGGCGGAGGATGAGTTCTCCCAGGAGATAGTCCAGCTTTTGAGCCGCGGCGGGCTCGCATCCCCTCCGGGCATGATAATCTCCGGGCCGGGAGGCGCGGGAAAGACGCACCTGCTGTCGCGCTTCTGCCGGATAGCCCTCCTCAACCGCGGCTACTTCCTTCTGGCCGACATGTCCGGCGAGGGGGGCGGCTTCATGGAGACCGTGCTCTCGGGCATGGCCCGGTCGCTCTCCACCCCGGTGTCGCTCTTAGAGGGCCGCACCCAGGCCTCCGTGGCGGCGGAGACGATCCTGGCCGTCGGCGGGTTCCAAGTGCCGCGGGACTTCCCCGGCCGCCACACCCGCGCGAACCCCCTGAAGCTCGCGAGGGATCTGGAAAAGCTCCGGGACAAGCTCCAGTCCTCCTGGCCGCGGGAGGCGGCCGAGCACTCGGAGTGCCTGAGGTCCGTCTTCCTGCTGAACTCCCGCGACGCCCTCCTGCGCCGCGCGGCCGGCGACTGGCTGTCGGGCAGGAAGCTCGACCCGGAAGGGGCGGCCGCGGCCGGGTTCCGATCCGAGCGCGGGAGCCCGGACAGGGCGGTGGCGGGCCTCTCCTTCTGCCTCTCCCTGGGCGGCCGCTACTCGGTCCTGGCGCTGGACCAGATGGATCACCTGTCGGCGCTGTTCAGCCTCATCTCCCGCTGCGCCCCCGGCGAGGGGGCCCAGGGCCCCCCCGCCTCGGCCCGCGCCCACGTTGCCGACTTCTCGGACGGGCTGGGGAGGCTGACCGGCCTCACGCGCAGGACCGTCGCCGTGGTGTCGTGCCTGCCCGCCACCTGGGAGAGCCTGTGCGCGCTCTCGCTCAACACCGCGCTCGAGCGCTACCGCCGCCCCCCCATCTTCCTGTCCCCACTGGGAAGCGCCGGGACCGCGTCCAAGCTGGTCGAGGCCCGCATGAAGGCGCCCTTGAGGAGGGCGGGCCTCCCGGCCCCCCACCCGGGCTGGCCCTTCGCGCCAGGGGCTTTCGAGGACGCGGTGGGGCTTTTCCCCAGGGCGCTCATGGAGCGCTGCCACCTGCTCGTCCGCGAGCGGGTGCTCGCGGGCGACCCCTCAGAAATACCCTCCTTGAGCCCGCCCGGCGTCGGCGCGCCCGTCGGCTACGAGGACGCCTCCTCGACCTCCTACGCCGAGGACGACCTGGTGGAGGCGACGCCGGACAAGCCCGCCCCGGCCCCAAGCCCGGGCTATCCCGCCCCCTCCCGCCAGTCCCCCACGGCCGACCCCGGCGGGCTTTCGGGCCCCGCCTCGGACGGGGACGAGGGAGCCGCGGGGAGCCGCGGGGGAGCGGGGGGCCCTGGATTCCCGGAAAACTTCGGAAACGCCGGAATCCCGTCGCCCTGCCCCACCCCCGGAGGCTTGGAGGGCGCGGGCCCCGCCGCGGGGGACGGCTCGGGGCAGCCGCCCTCGGTCCGGGGCCGAGAGCCGGGCGACACCATGGTCTTCGCCTGGAACGACGACGAGAGCCTGAGGGGCTACCTCGAGTCCAGCGTCATGGCCGACCTCGAAGGCCTGGGGAGCCTCGAAGGCCTGGAGCCGCCCCCCCCGGCGGCGGGAGGGTCCCTTCCCCCCGCCGTTAACGTGGGGCCTCCGGACCCCCGCGGGACGCCGCCCCCAGCGCCGACCGAAGGCGCGCCCGGCGCGACGCACGGGGAAGCCGTCTCGCCGCACGGGATCTACACCTGGCGGGACGGGGAGCAGAAGGAGCCGGAGGAGGACCCCGTCTTCCCGACGGACAGGCGCTTCCAGGAGCTCTTCCGGGACGCCGACACCGAGCCTTTCCGGGACGAGGAGCTGGAGGACAGCGTCTGGCCGGAGGCCCTGGTAGGCTTCCTCCGGGCCTTCGCGGAGTCCCGCGACGGGCTGGGCGGCCCCCGCGTCGTCGTCGAGGGCCCTCCCGAGGGCCAGGATCCCCCACCCTACCACGCCATGGCGCTCGCGGAAGGCGGCGGGCTCCCGGAAAGGGGCAGGCGGCTCTACGTCCGGGCTCTCCTGCGCTCCAACCCCAAGGCCTTCACCTCCAGGATCGCCAGGGCCCTGGACGCCGCCAAGCCGGACCGCCGGGACCCCTCGGCGCGGCTGGTAGCCGTGCGCTTCACGCCAAAGCCCTCTGGCGAGGTCACCGCGGAGGCGGTGGACGGCTTCGCCGCGCGGGGGGGGCTGTGGCTAAGGCCGTCGGACGCGGATCTCTCCATGCTCAAGGCAGCGGGCGAGCTCGAGGAGGAACTCCCCCGGAAGGACTACGTCGCCTGGATGCGGGCCTTCCAGCCGTGGCGGAGGCTCCTGTTCCTGGCCGCCGACATGGAGTGGCTCTCCGGGGACAACTTCTGAGGAAATCCCGTGGTCCGCCGCCGTTTCGCGTTCGGCGGCGGCCGCCCACGCGGCTGCCCTTCCCGGAAATCCCCCGCCGTTCCCGCGCCTCCCGCTCCCCCGCCGTTCCCGCGCCTCCCGAACGCGTCATGTCCCAGTAGGCGCCCCGGCCCCGCGCTCGCTTAACGCCGGGTCCCGGCCTGGACCCACTTCCCCCAGGCCTCCCGCGGGGGACGGCGCCGTTCCGGACGCCCAGGGCCGGGAAAGCGGCAGCCGGTCCGAAACCAAGGATTCGGGCTGCTTCAGCGGCCGGAAGCCAGCAGCCAGCGGATCGCCCGAAACGCGCCCCGCCTCCCGATCCTGGCAGGCCGACTGAATCAAAGCCGGGCAACGGCGGGACGGGCTCCCATGAGCACCGTTTCCGCGAGGAAGAAAGGGCCGTCACCGGACGGAAGGGGGCAGAATTCTGTCCCGATTGGGGTATAATCCCTTCCGGCCCCCGCACCTCCCCTTTTCCCTTATCCGTTTTCGGGGCCCGCGCCTTCCCGTCCTCCGCTTCTCCTGCGGGTTCCAATGGCCCCGACAGCCCCAATGGCCCCGAGGCTACCGAAGGCCCCTTAGGTTCCAACGGGCCAGAGTGCCGAAAAGTTCCGCCGTTCCACAAAAGGTCCTTACGGCTCGAAATGTCCCGAGGGTTCCGACGGTCCCGAGGGTTCCAAAGGTTCCGGCTGTCCCGAGGGTTCCATAGGTTCCGGCTGTACCTAAGGTTCCATAGATTCCGGCTGTACCTAGGATTCCTGCGGAACAGAGGTGTCCGCGAGCCGCAGCCGGCATCGCGGAAGGGCGCCCCTGCCAGGCGCCGGACTTGCAAGAACGCGGGTTCCGGTCCCCCGGAGCCGGTACGGCGCCGGGCCTTCCGCGCCGAAGCCCCCCCCCCGAACGTCCGCCGCCTCGCCCGCGCGGCGTCCCCCCTCCCGGCGGCTCCCGCTGGCCTGGGCCTTTGCCGCCATCCCCGCCAAACCTTCCCGCAGACCGGCCCTTCGGCCGGGCCGCCCGGCCTGCGGCCCCGCTTTTGAATTGGAAGGGAAAAACAAGTAAAATGGCTGGCAAGGCTTAACGTTACCGCCAGCCGGGCGCCTTTCAGAGCCAGCCATGGCGCCCCCCCCAGCCCTCCCCCGGCCCCTTCCGGGGAACCTGCATCCCCTCAGGACCCGCTTCCCATTTAAAGTAATGATCTCTAGACTACTAAAGACCGTCGCCAAGTCCTCAGAGCGCCTCACCAGCGCCGTAGGCATGGAGATGCGGGGGAAGCTCATCACGATCTTCCTCCTGGTGAAGGTCATACCCCTCATCCTGCTCGCGGTCATAGCGTGGCGCCAGGCCAACCACCAGGGCGACACGCTCAAGGCCATCGCAGTGGAGGACTCGGCCGAGGCGCTCAACAACATAGCCGTCGAGAACATCGAGCGGATGAGCACCACCGCCGCCGAGCGGGTGGCGGAATTCCTGTACGCGAGGGACGGGGACGTCCTTTACGCCGCGCAGATGCCGAAGACCCAGGAAGCCTTCAAGGGCTTCGTGGAGGGGGCGAGGGGCCGCCTGGCGGAGCGCGGCCGCTGGAAGCTATCGGACGACGGCCAGTCCTGGGTTCCGGAGTTCCCTCCCCCCGTTCTCCCCTCCGGGAACTCCACCAACCGCGAAAACGAGGACAAGGACGGCTTCAAGCCCCGCCCGCCGGACCCGACCGTTTTCGTGTCAGTGCCCCTCTACGACGAGATAACGCTTATCGATCTGGAGGGGAACGAGACTTTGAAGTACGTGACCCCCGGAACGACCAAAACCCGGAGGCCGCTGGCCCCCGGGCTCAGGGACGTTTCCGGCAGGGAAAACACCTACGTCAAGGCCGAAGGCTATTTCGCCGAGCTCGGAAAGCTGAAGCCGGGGGAGATATACGTTTCCGACGTGGTAGGAGCCTACACGGGCACCAACTTCATCGGCATGTACACCCCGCCGGTCCTGGAGAAAGCCGCCGCTGACCGCGGCTACCCCATCCCCTGGCTCCCGGAGGAGCAGGCCTACTCCGGGGTCGAGAACCCCAACGGGCTGCGCTTCGAGGGCATCGTGCGCTGGGCTACCCCGGTCGTCGACGAAAACGGGGCCAAGACCGGCTACCTCACGCTGGCCCTGAACCACGACCATATCATGGAGTTCGTGGACCACCTGACCCCCATGAACGAGCGCTACACGGAACACCCCAACGCCTTCGAAGGCAACTACGCCTTCATCTGGGACTACCAGTGCCGCTCGGTGGCCCACCCCCGCCACCACTCGATTGTGGGCTTCGACCCGGAGACCGGGGACCCCCAGATCCCCTGGCTGGAGGAGTCCCTCTACAGCGACTGGAAGGGCTCGGGAATAGCCAAGTGGACTGACTTCGTGCGCGAAACCGACTACCCGGTCTTCCACGAGCAGTCCAGGACCAAGCGCCCCGCACCGGAGCTGACCCGGGCGGGCCTGGTGGGGCTGGACGGGCGCTTCCTCAACAACGCCCCCCAATGCACCGGCTGGATGGATCTGACCTCCACGGGCGGGTCCGGCTCGCTCTACATACTGTGGAGCGGAATATCCAAGCTCAACACCGCTGCGGCCATCCCCTACTACACGGGCCAGTACGCCGCGAGCGAGAAAAACGGCTTCTCCCGCCGGGGCTTCGGCTTCGTGGCGATAGGCTCGGGGCTGGAATCCTTCACCCGCCCCGCCTCCGAGACCCAGGTCAAGCTCGAGGCGTCGGTAGCGGAGAGCCTAAGGCAGACCTTCTTCCAGCTTGCCGCGACCACCCTTATCCTCATCGTCTTCATCGTCTTCATAGCCATCTGGATGGCGTCCTACCTCACCGGGAGCATCACCGGGCTCATCGACGGCATATCGCGCTTCAGGAACGGCGAGCGGCAGTTCCGGTTCCGGAGCCAGGTGCACAACGAGTTCGGCACCCTGGCCGATTCCTTCGACGACATGGCCGAAGGGATAGTCGAGAGCGTCAGGAACCCGCTTACGATCATCACGCTGGACCGCCGCATCATCTACATGAACGACGCGGCCCTGAAAGCCTACGGGCGCACGCAGGAGGACGTCGACGGGCGGCCGTACTCGGAAGTCACTTTCTTCCAGGAGGACAGCGAGTTCTGCCCGCTCAAAGCCCTATCCGAAGGCCGCGAGGCGGAGATTTGCTTCGTCGAGTCCCAGGGCAAGTACCTGAAGGCCAAGGCCAACTACTTCCACGGACGCGACGGGGAGCGCCGCGGCTACATCGTCGAGTCCGACGACATGACCGAGATGATCGTGAAGCAGCTGGAGCTCGAGAAGGCCATGAACGAGGCCAAGAGCGCCAACGAGCACAAGGGGCGCTTCCTGGCGCACATGTCCCACGAGATCCGCACCCCCCTGAACGCCATAATCGGCCTCTCGGGGATAGTCCAGAAGAACCTCGACTCCCTGCGCGCCGACAGCCCCGAGTTCACCGAGACCCGCGACAACGTGCGGCAGATAGAGGTCTCGTCCCTCCACCTCCTGGGGCTCTTGAACGACATACTCGATCTCTCCAAGATCGAGGCGGGCAAGATCGAGATCTCCGAGGAGACGGTGGAGCTCATCGTCCTGGCCAACACCGTCACAAGCATCATGAAGACCCGTTGCCTCCAGAAGAAGATAGAGTTCAAGACGGACCTGGTGGATTTCACGCCTTCCACCTTCCTCACGGATCCCCTGCACCTGCGCCAGGTGCTCATAAACCTCCTGGGCAACTCCGTGAAGTTCACCCCCGAGTCCGGGAGAATCGAGTTCGTCATAAAGCGCAGGGAGCGCAAGGACGGCAAGGCGCTTATCGAGTTCATCGTCCGCGACACCGGCATCGGCATCTCCCAGGAGGCCATGGCCGCCATCTTCCAGCCCTTCGAGCAGGGCGCGGCGGGCATCACCATGCGCTACGGCGGCACCGGCCTGGGGCTCACCATCAGCCGCCACATCGTCCACCTGATGGGCGGGAACATCGCGGTGAAAAGCGAGCTGGGGAAAGGGAGCGAGTTCTCCTTCGCCATCTGGCTCAAGGAGACCGAGAGCAAGATCCGCGAGGAGGCCCCCGCCGAGTCCTGCGCCGACCCCAAGGACACCTTCAAGGGCAAGAGGCTTCTCCTGGTGGACGACGTGGACCTCAACCGCAAGATCGTCAAAGCCATGCTCAAGGTGACCGGCATCGACGTGGACGAGGCCGAGGACGGCGTGGTAGCCCTGCAGAAGTTCGAGGACTCCCCCTCCGGGCTTTACGACATCATCCTCATGGACGTCCAGATGCCCAACATGGACGGCTACCAGGCCAGCACGGCCATCCGGGGCCTGGCCCGCGACGACGCCAAGACGGTCCCCATCTTGGCGCTCACCGCCAACGCCTTCAAGGAGGACATCGACCGCGCCCTGGACGCGGGCATGAACGCCCACGTGGCCAAGCCCGTGAAGCAGGACAAGATAATCGACGTCATGTTCAAGTACATGGCGCAGGCCCAGTAGCCCGTAAAGACTTGCCTGGAGCGGCGGACGGCCTCTCCACCCGCGGCGCCGCTCGCCCCCGGCCGCGGCGCATGAACGTGCCGGTACTTTGATGCCGCTCCTCACTCTGCGCCGCGACCCGCCTCTCAGCCGCGACTCCATTGGGAGGGAAGGCATTCTGCTCTGCTGGCAGCACGGGATACTGTGGACGGGATATAGGAAACTGTGGACTGGATACGTGATACTGTGGACTGGATGACGCCGCCGCAATAAATCGACACAGGACTGGGGTTATGTCGATGATATAGAGCACAATAATATAAAAATTTAACTTTTATAAATTTAGATAAACTATAGTGATTTTATGGTCTATTAAATTGCCTCCACAACACCTCATTTCCAGCAGGAAAGAGGGGCTCTTCGCGGAAACCGGTGCGCCGGGCCAGCGGGGCGGGAGCGGGCGAAGACAGTCGTCTTGGAAGCCACCGGCGTGTACTGGTGCGTCCCGTACGCCTTTCTCGGGGATTGGGGTTTCGGCGTCAGGCTCCTGAACCCGCGTTACGTCAAAAACGTTCTCGGGAAGAAGACCGACGTGCGCGACTGCCAGTGGCTGGAGAAGCTGGCCTCCTGCGGCCTCGCCCCGGAATGCTTCGCCCCCCCCCCAGGCGGATCTTCGCGCTGAGGGGGATGGTCAGGCTGCGCCAAAGCCTCGTCCGCCAGATGGCAGCCTCGGTCAACCGCATGATCAAGTGCCGCAGGATGGCCAACATCAACCTCGAGCACGCGGTGACCGACGTGACGGGCAAGACAGGCTTCCGCATAATCGACGCGGTCATAGGCGGGGAGAGGGACCCCCTCGCGCTCGCCGGGATGCGGGACAAGCGTTGCAGGAAGAAGAAGAAGAAGAAGAAGTGGGAGATAGCCCGTTGCCTCGACGGGGTCTACTCCGCGCACACCGTCATGGAACTGAAGTGCCACAGGGCAATCTTCGGCGCAATCCAGTCGCAGATCGAGGAGCTCGACAACAACATCCTCGCCTACCTGAAGGAGTTCGAGTCGGGCCCGGACAAGCCTGGGGAGGAGGGCTCCGCCCCCCGCGGGCAGGTCCCCGCCGGGAAGGGGACCGCGCCCTGCTCGCCGCCCCCCGTCGGGAAGGCGGTCGACCTGATGGCGCCCGAGATCGCGAGGATACTGGGCAACGGCGGCGACCTCTCCTGCAGACCGGGGATCAGCGACC
>JAIRZX010000623.1 GCA_031267005.1 Deltaproteobacteria bacterium | reverse complement strand
TCGGGGCCTTGCCGGACGTCAATTGAACTGGACTTCCGCGCCTCGTTCCCGTCCCCGCCCGCTCCGCGTCCCCGCCCGCTCCGTTTCCCGGCCCGTGTTCCCGTCCCTGCCAGGCTCGACTTTCCCGCCGATGCCAGCTAGGAGGCCCCCCGGGCCTTCCCCCTCGCGGACCCGCCGACCCCCGCCGCAGGGGAGTGAGGCTCCCCTACTCCCATTCTATGGTGCTCGGAGGCTTTGATGAGATGTCGTAGAGGACCCGGTTGACTCCGGGCACCTCGTTTATGATGCGCGAGGAAAAGCGGGCCAGGAGCTCGTCAGGGAGCCTCGCCCAGTCCGCCGTCATGGCGTCAACGCTCGTCACGGCCCTTACGGCCACAGCCTGGCCGTAACTCCTGCCGTCCCCCATGACGCCCACGCTCCTGACGTTTAAGAGCACCGCGAAGGCCTGCCAGACGCTCCGGTCCAGGCCGAAAGCCTTCAACTCCTCGCGGACTATGGCGTCGGCCTTCCGGAGAAGGGCCAGGGAGTCCCGGCCCACAGGGCCTATGATGCGGATGGCGAGCCCCGGGCCGGGGAAGGGGTGCCGCCAGAGGAGCTCCTCGGGCACGCCCAGCTCGGCACCCAGCTCGCGGACCTCGTCCTTGAAGAGGTACTTCAAAGGCTCTATCAGGGTGAAGCCCAGCTCGGCGGGGAGGCCGCCCACGTTGTGGTGGCTCTTGATGAGGGCGGACGGGCCGTGGGGCGAGATGGACTCGATTACGTCGGGGTAGAGCGTCCCCTGGGCCAGGAAGTCCAGCCTGCCGAGGCGGCCGGCCTCCCTCTTGAAGACGTCTATGAAGGTGTGCCCGATGGCGCGGCGCTTCAGCTCCGGGTCGGAGACTCCCTCGAGTTTGGCGAGGAACTCGTCCGCCGCGTCGGCCACGGTGAGGTCCAGTTCCGGGTAGAGCTTCCTGAAGGCGCCCGCCACCTCCTCGGCCTCGTCAAGCCTCAGGAGCCCGTTGTCCACGAAAACGCAGTGGAGCCTGGGGCCCACCGCGCGGGCCAGGAGGGCCGCGCACACGGTGGAGTCCACGCCTCCGGAGAGCCCGCACAGCACCCTGCCTTCGGGGCCGACTGTCCTCTTGATCTCCTCCACGGCGTCCTTGGCGAAGGAACTCATCTTCCAGCCGTCCGGGAGCCCAGCTTCCTCCAGGAATGCCTTTAAAAGCTCCGTGCCCTTCTCGGTGTGGTGCACCTCCGGGTGGAACTGGAGCCCGAAGATGCGCCTTTCCCGGTCCTCCATGGCGGCCACTGGAAGATCCGGGGTCCTCCCGGTCACCTTGAAGCCGGGGGGCGGGGCCTCCACGCGGTCCCCGTGGCTCATCCAGACGCGGACGGAACTCCGGCCGCCCAGGGGCTTCCACAGGGGGGAGGGTGCGGAGGGCGTGAGCTCTGCCGGGCCGTACTCGCCGTGGGCTTCACGGGTGAGCCTGCCTCCCAGGGCCTTGGCCAGTAGCTGCATGCCGTAGCAGATGCCCAGCACGGGGATGCGGGCCTCAAGGAGCTTCTGGTCGAGGGCCGGGGCGCCCGGCACGTCCACGCTGGCCGGCCCGCCGGAGAGTATGAGCGCCCCCGGCTTCTGGGCCAGGGGCCCGTCCAGCGGGAGCCCAGCCGGAAGTATCTCCGCGTAGTATCCGAGGGCCCTGGTCTTGCGGGCGATGAGCTGCGTGACCTGGGAGCCGTAGTCGATTATAAGGACGTGTCCTGCCATGGTTCCTTGGTTGGCCCCGGCTGAGCCGGATGTCTGCGGGACGCCACCGCCCGGGCCGGTAAGCCCGCGTGGCCTGAGCCGCCGGACGGCTCCCGGGCCGCCCGCGCGGGGGAGCCGAGGCGCGATAGCCTTGAAAAAGGCGGCCGGGCCCCGGATCATACCGGAGGCATGCTCCGGACTGGCGTTTAAGGGGTATGGGCTTGAAAAAACACTATATATATCAGATCGGCCCCTGCTTGTATACCCCTTCCGACCGCTTGACCGCTTCGCCGCTAGTTCGGCTTTCAGGTTTCCCTGCCGCGCCTTAGAGGACCAGATCGGTGCCCGTCCTGCCGCCTCCGGCCACTGGACTTGGGCCGGGGCCGGCCGGAGGCGAGGAGCGGGGGCTGGCCGGAGGCAAGGAGCGGGGGCTGGCCGGAGGCGAGGTGGGCAGGGGGCGCCCTGGAACGCCGCGCCCAGAGACAGGTCCGCGGTCGGCGGGGGGCGCTGGCTGGAGGGTGTAGACGGGAGGCGTAAGAGGGAGGATGTAGACGGGAGGCGAAAGAGGGAGGATGTAGGCGGGAGGGCGCAGGCGGGAGGCGCAGGCTGGAGGCGCAGGCGGGAGGCGTAAGAGGGAGGATGTAGACGGGAGGCGCAGGCTGGAGGGCGTAGCCGGGAGGCGCAGGCGGGAGGCGCAGGCGGGAGGGTGTAGGCGGGAGGCGGACTCGGCCCCGCTTGGCGGGCGGCCCCTCGCTCGTGTCTTGGCCGTTGGCAAGGCGCTGGCAAGATGAGCGGGCATGCGGCCCTGTTGAAGGGGATGGGACTGGACGGGACGGGACGGTGAGGAGAAGGAGTTCCGGGAGGGCGGGGCCTCCCGGTTTCAGGCATGGCCGGGGGGAGCGGCGCAGGGGGAGGGAAAGGCGGACCGGGGAGGCCGGCAGGGCTCACTTGGCGAAAGCGTCGTAGCTCTTGCCGCTGGCGGCCTCGATCAGCCCTAGGGCGTGGTTGGTGTCCCGGGGGAGCGGGGTAATCTCGGGGCCGCGTTCGCGGAGGCCCTCGAGGAACCTTTCCCGGAAGCTTTCGTTTTCGAACGAGAAGACGGCTAAGGCGCGGCCCACCTGCTCGCCTGAGTGGACGTAGTTGAAGTAGGAGATGTTGGCGAGCGCGGCCACACGCTCCAGGAATTCGGTCAGGGCGCCAGGCCGCTCGGGGAAGTGGAGGATGGCCGCGAAGGGGAGCTTCAGCCTGCTCGGCTGGTAGGGCGCCACCCTGAAGGGGATGTCCGGGCGGCCGGTCACGTCCTTGAACTTGTAGCCGGCGAAGCTCATGAGCTCCTCCAGGTACCCGAAGTCCTCGGTGTGCCCGTCGAAGCCCATAACGGGGTAGGCGAGATCCTTTCCGTACTGGCCGACCATGAGGTGGCTGATGTTCAGTCCCGCCGGGGCTATGGTCTTAAGGAACCCCAGCATAGCCCCGGGGCGTTCAGGGAGTTCCACCTGGTAATGGGCCAGGCGGCCGGAGGGATCGCCCGCCCTCCGGGCGATGTTCCCGAGGCGCCTGAAGTCCAAATTAGCGCCGGAGAGCACGACGCCAACTTTCCTGCCCGCGTTCTCCCTTTCGTCGCGGCGGGCCGCGGCCAGGCCCATGGCCCCCGAGGGCTCGGAGATGACCCTGGCCACGCGCCAGAGCTCCTCCATGGCGGCGGTCACCTCGGAGGAGGCCACGGTGACGATCCCGTCCAAAAGTCCCTTCAAGACGCTGTAGGTCAGCGCCCCGGCTGTCTTCACCGCGGTGCCGTCGCAGAAGATGTCCACCCTGGGCAAGGTGACGGGTTTCCCCGCATCGAAGGCCGCCGACATGGAGGCCTGGCCCTCGGCCTCGACCCCAATCACCTTCACCTGAGGGTCGTAGGTCTTCACCACCGCCGCCACTCCGGCGGCGAGCCCGCCCCCGCCTATCTGGACGTATACCGTGTGGGGCCGCTCGGGCGAGGTCATTATCTCGTCGCCCACGACCCCCTGGCCCGCCATGACGAGGAGATCGTCGTAGGGCGGCACGTGCAGGAGCCCCTCGTTTTCGGCGTGCGAGAGCGCCGCCCCCGCCGCGTCGTCGAAGTTGTCCCCCTCCAGGCGGATCTCCGCCATGCCCTGGCCCAGCCGCGCCACGGAGTCCACCTTGAGCTTGGGGGCGGACTTGGGCATGAACAGGACGGCCTTGACGCCCAGGCGGGCGGCGCTCACCGCCACCCCCTGGGCGTGGTTGCCCGCCGAGGCGGCGCAGACGCCACGGCGCCTGGCCTCCCGCTCCCTGGCCGAGATGAAGTTGAACGCGCCCCTCCACTTGTAGGAGTGGATTTCGGAGAGGTCCTCGCGCTTCAAAAGCATCGTCCAGCCCCCCGGCATGGGGTGGACCTCCGTCGGGGTGGGCGGGAAGAGGCGGTAGACCCTGGTGCGGGCCTTCATGATCTGGCGGAAGAGTTCTGGCACCCTGGCCGAGGGGGTTCCGGAATCGTCTTTGGGCAGTCTTGGCATCGGGCGACCGGTAGGGTTCAGGTTAGGCCGGGGACGGTACCAGCGGCGCGGCGCCTGGCGGGGGGCGGCCTCCGAACGGGCGGTCCGCGCCCGGTTCGGAATCAACCATATTAGCGGCGGGCCGTATCGTTTTCAAGGCTTAGCGGGAGGCGGCGGGGTCCGCCTGGGCATCGGGGGGTTCGGTCGTGGAGCGGAAAGCCAGCCCTTTCAAACGGGACTGCGTGTTTTTCCCAGCCGGGATCCCCGAA
>JAIRZX010000619.1 GCA_031267005.1 Deltaproteobacteria bacterium | reverse complement strand
TCCATTTCTTCATCCTGATCCTTAAATCAAAATTATTTTACCCGTGTTATCATCAGCCAAAAAAAATTAAATTAGGCTAATGAACTTAAAGACAATTTTCAAAAAACTAACTCCACGATACTTTCGGTAAATTTAACGATTCCTCCTCTTCCGTATGGCTTAAGATATAATTTAAATATCAGGCTTGTTTAATGTGCCCTGGCCAAAAAGAAAATAATTGAGACGACCGCGAAACAACCTGATTCTAAAGTGAAACCCCCTCAGGTTAGCCGTTCAACCCATTAACCTTTGAAAAATGGCGAGCGTAGCTTTACGGGGTTACGTGGGGGCCCACGAGACGGCTCGCGATCGCTAAACTTCAAAAGCTGGTTAAAAAGTACCGCCTGAGCTTTAAAATCTCGTTTTCTGGCGGTCGCAGACTCCCTAATCCTATCGTAGCTGCTTTGGTCGTGGCCTAATGCGATAAACAGCAACTTCGAGAACGTCAAGGCCACAAATACTCCCGAACAGAAAAAGTCATCTTTGAGAGCAGTTCTGCTTATGTTCCCGAACATTTCAAAGTGCTCACCGAGCTTCAATGATATTATCGACACCGTTCTCTCCTTCACTTGATTGCCCGGAAAATATTCATGAATAACGACCGTTCATCTCAGCCGGATTCATGGTTCGGGGCCCACCAGCTACATAAAGCATCACTCCACGGGCGTGTGTAGCGCGAACCACGCTGAAAAGAGTCCTTAAAGATACTTCAACAACCAATTCTACTCTCCCTTCAAGTCCAGCGCAACCAAAACCGCGTCTACCAGTTTATGATGCCGGACAGTCCCTTATCCGTTCACAGGCAAAGTCGTATCTGCCCAGCTTATCGGCCGGCGCAACCAGGGGAAATTATGAAGTCAGCGCAAAACTGCGAATAACGGTTCACGCCTTTCGACTCCCTAGGCACTGTGAATGAAACTTTACATATAGCGGATCTCAAGTTATTATAAAAACCGATAAAGTGGCAAATGATGTCCCCGCAAGAAAGTCGTTTTTGCCTTAACAGAGGGTAAATTCCATACCGAACTCGGGGGATCGACTTATTCAAAGCGCCGCAAGAGCGGGGACTGCCGCGTGAAGCCCCAGACGGCCAAGGCCGTCTTGGACTGCACCAGCATGGACGTCGGGCTCTCCAGGAGGCGGAAAGAGTAAGCCGAACTCGGCCGGCAGGGTAACTCCCCCGTGCGGGCCCGGAGGGGAGAGTCTTGAAATGCAAGTCGCTTTGTTTGCCCCACTGGTGTTAGTGAGGGGAAGGGCCAAGCCTGAAATCTCCAGCAAGGCAACGACCGGGTTCGCCGCCCTCAACTCCAAGCGAGTGAACCTCTACGAAAAGCGGCTGGGAAAGTTCCTTCAGGAGCAGAAAACCAGAAGAACACGTTGCTTGCGACGGCCAGGGAGGCGCATGACCGCCTGGACCGGGGACCGGAGGCGACCGGTGAGCCCCAAAACCCCAGAACCCCCGGAGCCCCCGGAGCCCCAGGGCGACCGCAGGGCGGCCAGCCGTCCCACGAACAGCCGCAACGGGCGCAAGCCGTCGGCCAGCTGGCCCCCGAACCGCCGGGGCGGTCGCAGGGAGGCGGTCAGCGTGGCCCTGGACACCCGAGGCGGTCGGAAGGCGGCGTCCTTAAGTGGGGCCGGACCGCCGCGAGTCGCGCCTGGTTGCCCTGGCGGCTCCGTGCCCGACCGGGAAGTTGCCAGTTGAACTTGGCAGTTCTGAAAGGCCCGCCGGTTTATTGCGTCGCCATCACGCATAGTTCAGGGAACCAGGGAGGCACAGGCCCCCTAGTGTCTATTCGCATTAATCTGTAGGTTGATCCCGGAGCTTACGGCCCTCCCCCTCCCCAGGACCGCCTCCAGCCGACCGGGACCGCTTCCCCGCTGCTCCCGCCCCCCCCTCTCGCCAGCCCGAAGCTCGACTCCTTCCAGACACAGGACCGCCTCACCCTTGAGTTCGCGAACCGATACCGCTTGACGCCCTGCGCTACCCCTCTGAGGTGCCCGGAAGGTCCTCGGCGAGTGACGCGAACGACTCGGGGAGGAGGCGAAACCCGGGCGGTTCGGGGTGATTCCCGGAACCCGGCCGGGCCGGCCAGGCCGCAGCCGCCAGTCCGGGTCCGACCGGGCCGGGCCGATCAGGCCGCCTCCCCTTCCGCCGGTTTTTCCGGCGCCCGGAAGCGCCGACGCGCATGCCGTCCGCCTGACGCCTCCCGGCGATGCCGCCCGGTCCGGCAACCCGGTTCCGTCCGTCCCTTAGGGGGCCGGGTGGCGGCGGACGGCGCCAGCGTTGCCAAGAGCCACTTTGGGCTGCCGGCTAAGCCAGACGGACGGCTTGGATTTGGGAAATATTTAATGAAAAGAGTTTTTCATCAATCACTTAAATATATAGTAGTCTGACGCCGACGCTCCCCCTCGGAGGCGCCCGGAAGGCCCTCGGCGGGGACGCGGGCGACTCGGGCAGGAGGAGAAGCCCGGGCGGTCCGGGATGCCTCCAGGAACCCCGCCAGTCACGTCAGGCAGCCGTAGCCTGTAGGAGTCAGCCGGGACAGGGCGCGTAAGCCGTGAGGCTCGTCTCGGGCCAGACGCGCGGGAAAGGCCGGGGGAGGGCGCGGCGGCCGGAACAATTGGGACCGGCGGCTTCCCGTTAGAGCCAAAATCTTATGAAGCGCCAGACAGCCAATTCTCGCTCTGGGTTACGTCGGCGGGGCGGAGAACGTCGATGCCGGAGCCTGCACGGATTCTCAACGATTCCCCGGGGGTTCCCGCCGTCAAAAAGTAGGGGCTGCTCCGCGCGGGCCCTGCCTCAGGGCATTGGCGGCATAAGCTTCGCCTCAGCCGGTCCGAAGCAGCGGGCTTCGGCAACACGTCAGCAGGGCATGAGCAAGGCATGAGCAAGGCATGCTTGATCCAGCCCTGGGGACCGCAACGCCGAAAACCACTTCAAAACCGAAGAAATGATCTAACAACGGAAATGTAGTATAAATAGAAAGGGCAATACTGACGCCTCCACTATCTTGAAGGCCCAAAGCCGGAATGCGAACCAAATGACCCAGGATTTACCCGTTCTTCCCCTCGGCCTGGCAAACTTTCAAGATATTAGGAAAAAACGGGCAGTCTACGTTGACAAGACTAAGTATATCGCTGACCTTGAGAACATCGGCAAGTTCGTCTTTTGCGCTCGGCCCCGCCGTTTCGGCAAGTCCCTTACTGTGAATATGCTCGATGCCTTCTATTCGGGGCGCAAAGATCTTTTCCTGGGACTCGCGGCCGAAAAAGAGATGGACTCCCCTGATTTTGCAGCCTGCCCCGTCATCAGGTTGGACATGTCCGCCGCGGCCGGCAGCGACAGCAAGGAAATCTTGCAAGACGGCATAATGGATCGTCTTGGAATAATGGCTGAGCGGCACCAAGTATCCTTGCGTGGTACCAATTGCGCAAACGCCTTTTCTCGTCTTATTCGGGACGTCCACAAGGCGAGCGGCCAAGAGGCAGTCCTCCTCTTGGATGAGTACGACGCTCCCGTCATAAACCTTATCGGCAGGGATAAACTTGCATATGACAAGAATCTGGTTGCGGATACGCGGATCGTCATGCAAGATTTTTACACGCAGATAAAAGTAGAAGAAGAACACATTAAGTTAGCCTTCATTACCGGAGTCACTAAGTTTTCCAGGATGGGCATGCTTTCCAAGCTCAACAACCTCCTGGACTTTTCCCTTTTCCCGGAATTCAGCGCTTTCATGGGCTACACCCATGAAGAGCTGATGACGTATTTCGCTCCTTTCATAACCCACACCGCGCGTGTGCTCAGGATGAGCGAAGAAGGGCTTTTGAATAAACTCAAGGATTATTACGAAGGTTTTTCCTTTGACGGCGAAAACGAGGTGTACAATCCTTTTTCAGTCCTTTCGTTTTTTAAGGCAAAAGAATTCGGAAACTTTTGGATGGGCTCGGGATCTAACACCATCGTCAGGAAATACCTGCGGGATAAGTCGCTTACGGTTGACCAGTTCCCGGGCCAGGAAATGGACTACAGCGATGCAACACAGCCCGGGGAAATTGACGCCACTTCGCCTGCAGGGTTCCTCTACCAATCAGGCTACCTGACCCTTCGGGCCAAAAAGGGCGGAGCGTATCTCTTGGATTATCCCAACAACGAGGTGCGAGAGTCGATTTCAAAGCTGTTTCTGCAAAATTTGAACACCGACTGGGGGACCATTGGAAAATCAGGACGGGAACTGAGCGATCAACTAGCATCCGGCGATATCGTCGGCATGGTAAGAGTCTTCATTAAGCTTCTTGCCGGAATTTGTTACTATGACCACTTGGACGCGGACAGAGTTCCTCTGGTCAGGACACTTAAGAAAATCATCCGCAAGATACCCGGCGTGAGCCGCCTTGAATCGTCGGACGAGAGCAAGGCGGC
>JAIRZX010000518.1 GCA_031267005.1 Deltaproteobacteria bacterium | reverse complement strand
GCGTCCTTACGGTTCTCGCGGGTAAAGGAAGCCCGGCGGGGCTTCACGATGCCGCCGGAACAGACGCTTACGGCATGGACCCGTTCGATTTGGCCCCCCGCGAGCGGGAAAACCGGCCTCCGGGCGCAACTCCCCCTCTGCAGGGCTCCCCCCCCCCCCGGTACGGTTGCCAGCATGAAGGGCGCGGGACGCCGCGGGCCGGACCTGCTGCTTGGCCCCGGGCGTTGCAAGTTGAGGGTCCAGGCCCTTATCCGGGAGTCCCGGAAGCTCCGGAAGCCTTCCCGGGCGAAGTCCCCGCGGCGGACAGCCAGCCCGGCTCTCCAATGACGAGCGTAAGAAACTCCGCTATGCCGTTTAAGGAGGCCGACCCCTCGGCCTGGACGGCGACCGTCCCGCTTCGGCTACCGCGCCGCAGGCCTGCCCGGGGCCTTCTGCAGGAATGCCACGGACTCCCCCGGCACGTACTTTACTGTCTCTGGCTCGCAGATACCCCGCAGCACTGCGCTTCAGTCGATGGCCCTTTGCAACCGTCCTTCTCCAGGACTAAGCCGACGCTGCAAGCCCCAAGAATCCCCCGGGAGACCGGGCCGTCCTCGGGGAGCCCCCTGGGAGTGGCTTTCCAGGGCTACGGCCAGGCTGACGTGCGGTCGGGCCGCAGCAGCAAAGGCCATGGCCGGGGCGGCGGCGGCCAGGAGGAAACGGCTCGCGCGGGAGGGAGGGAGTCCTGGGGCCGCGGAGGTACGGAAATGATTAATTTCTCCCCTGCGGGGAAGTGGGGAAGCTCCGGAGTGCTAGACGCGGCCTGCGAGCCTGTTGGAAAATTTTTTCAAAGATATCATGCAAAAAACTTGCCACTCCTTCGCGTCAGGCACACGGATTATTCTCGCAACCAAGGCGACTCGTCCGGTCGCCCGCGCTTGCTGCCCGCAGGGCGGGACGCCTGGAGCCCGAGCGGGCGCGGGCGTCACTTGCCAGAGCCGTTTCCCTTCAAAAGACTTACGAGTTCGGACATTTCCAGGTTCAGCTTCGCGCTTATCTCCTCAACGCTCATTCCGTCGGCGTACATGCCCCGGGCGGCGAATGGCGTCAAATCCGCGATCTTGGAGTCCTTGGTCTTGGAGTCCTTGGTCTTGTTCTCCAGGGTCTTGTTCTCCAGGGTCTTGTTCTCCACCTCCAGGGTCTCGTGAAAGGCCAGGGTCGCCGAATAGTGCCCGTCAGTCAAGGTGTCTATGTACTGAACGACGTCGGTGTCCATTTTGACAAGCTCCTTCCTAAATCTGTTGATCGTGGCCTGCTCGACGATGTTGCCCAGCGCGGCGACGGCTAACAACTTCATGAGGAGTATATTCGGGTTTCCGGTCATTTTCGAAAGGCGGAGCCCGCACGCGAGATACAGCCAGGATACGCCCCAGGTGACGCGCGGGAGGTTTCCGAGAGGAGCCAGGTATAACTCGACGAACTCGACCGGCGTCATGGTGCAGCAGGACCCTGCCCCAGCCCTCGAGCTTGTGCCAGAGCTTAAGGACGGTCACGGCGAAGTCGATCTTCTCCTCAAGGAAAAACAGCCGGAGCGTGAACGGTCCGAAACCCGCGCCCTCGCCGCCATCGCTTCCCTCGATTCCCTCGCGGTCCTCGCGGTCCTTGCGGTTAAAGAAAGTCCAGCGGGGCCTCGCGATGCCGCCGGAATAGACGACTATGACATGGACCCGGACGAGTCGGCGCTCCTCGTGCGAGTATATCTCCGACACCGAAACGGCATACCTGGCAAACCGGAAGATATCGACGTAGCTCGCGGTTGATTGGAACTCGACAATGTAATAGTCGCCGCCCCCCGCCTTGAACAAGAAGTCGGGACGCATCACCTTCGCGTCACGTCCGATCAGTTCCGTGCTGAGCAACGCCGCGCCTTTGGCAATGTCGTGGGGGAAGCCAAAAAACTGCAAAAAAAAAAGCCGAGATCCGCCCCTATCAGATATTTTAGAAAGAGATCCTTGCGTTGGGCGGGCGCTCCGGAGGAGTCCCGCTCTTCCGCTCCGTAAGCCCGGCAAAACCGACAGCCCAAGGGCAACGCCAAAAAAATCATCGCGATTGCGAAAAACTCGAACGCCGTCATCTCCGATACCGCGCCCTGCCGGAAGCCCGCCGGACGGACCCGGGTTATGGAGCAGTATACTGCAACGGGGCGTCCGGAACGCGGGACTCCTAATCGTTGTCATGTTAAACGGCTTCTCCCCGGAGGGCAATAGGCCCTGCCATGGTATCCGTTCCCTGGGGGGGGGGCTGTGCAAAGCGCCAGGAAGGCAACTGGCTCGCGGAGGAGGGCCTGGAAGGCCGGAAGGGAAGAGTTGAGGGGCTTACAAAGGAAATGTCTGGAAGGCGGGAGAACAGAGAGGATGGTAAGGGCTGCCAGCTTTCACCTCCCGCCATGCGAGCGGATGCAACGTCGCCGCGAGGGCAGGGGGCTGTCTAGCCAGGCTGGCCAGGCAGGCCCGTGAACGGATACCTGCCCTGCCCCGCCCAGCCCCCTCCGGTTTTTGCGGACCCCCGCTCCCGCCGAGCCGCCTGTGGCCCGCGCTTTGGTGAACCCG
>JAIRZX010000496.1 GCA_031267005.1 Deltaproteobacteria bacterium | reverse complement strand
CCGCGGCATCGCGAGGCCCGATGCCCCCCTCCGCCCGGCCGGAAGGGCGGGCGGAGGGCGCCGCGCCGGGGCGGGGAGCGGAGGCAGTTTCAGGTGAGGCACGCCGTAAAGCTCGGGTTTCTGGCCCTCGGGTTGGGCTTCCTGTTCTGGTGGGGCTGGTCAGGGAATTTCCTGTTCACGCCGGGGTCCCTGTTCAGGCTGACCACGTTAAGCGACTATTACGTCTTCTCCGTGGGCGGCAGCGACATGGGCTTCTCGCGCAGGGACGTCGAGGCCGGGGGCCCCGACCAGGGCTTCACCGTGAAGGAGGAGTCGCTGGTGAGGCTCGCACTCCCCGGTTTCGGGGGCCCCGCGCCCGGGGCTGGCGCGGGGGAGGCCCGGCCGGGAGGGCAGGAGGCCGGGTCCCCGCCGCCGCCCGCCGCCCCGGAGCTGAGGCTCCGTTCCGAGGCCTCCTACGGCCCGGACGGGAGGCTCAGGAGCGCCGTCTTCACGGTCCCGGGCATGGATGGCGCCTCCGCAGAGGCGAAGGTGGCCGACGGCCAGCTGGACTTCACGGCATCCCTGGGCACTCTTTCCCGCAAGGTTTCCCTGAAGCTCCCCGGCGAAGGTCCCGTCCTGGTCTCCGGGGTAGTGCCCTGGCTCTCGCGCCAGCGGGAGGTGCCCCTGGGCAAGGTGCTGTTCGTGCGCGTGTTCGACCCCGTGAACATGGAGTTCGAGACGGCGCAGCTGACCGTCGAGGACGACACCGAGGCTTCCCAGGAGGTCCAGGTCTTCAAGGTGTCCCTGATGCTGCCGGCCGGTTCCACCACCGAGTGGCTGGACGCGAACGGAAGGCTCCTTAGGCAACGCATGGACCGCTTCCAGGCGGGGCTGGATCTCCTGGAGGAGGGCGATTCGGCCCGCGACGACGCCCGGGGCCAGCTGGAAGCGGCCCCGGCCCCTACGGAGGGGGGCTCCGCCGCGACGGAGCTCGCGGCCCGCTATTTCTTCAACATGTCCAAGGACCTCTTCGGGGACGGCAAGTGATCCTGGTCCGGAGAGGCCGGGGAGCGCCGTCAGTGCCCTTATCCCCGTTGCGGGGAGGGCCCGGGATCCGGAGCTTCGGTTCCCGGGCTCCGGAACTTGGACTGGGGATCCCGGACTCGAGCCTCCCGTGCTCGGGGGTCCCGGACTCGGGTATCCCGTGCTCGGGCTCCCGGACTTTGGGATCCCGTGCTCGGGTATCCCGTGCTCGGGATCCCGGACTTGGGTATCCTGGGCTAAGGTTCCCGGACGCCGGATTCGGGACGCGGCCGAACGCCAGCGCGGCACGATGCCGGCGCGGCAATTAACGGGCTTTTCGGGAGAAGCGGCACTGCAGGGGCATTCGGAAAAATTATGATAATCCTGGAAAACGTCACCAAGAGCTACCGCAGGCACAAGGCGGTCTCGGATCTGTCCCTAGCGGTGCCCGCGGGGGAGATTTACGGCTTCCTGGGCCCGAACGGCGCGGGAAAGACCACCACCATCAGGATGGTGGCGGGGGCGCTCGCCCCCACCTCGGGCTCCATACGCCTGGGGGGCTTCGACCTCGCCCGCAAGCCCAAGGAAGCCAAGTCCATACTGGGCTACATACCCGACCGCCCGTTCCTCTACGAAAAGCTCTCGGGATGGGAGTTCCTGATATTCACGGCCGACCTCTACAGGGTTCCCAAGGCCCCCGCCGAGAAGAAGGCGCGCGATCTCCTGGAGCTCTTCGAGCTGTGGGACTGGCGCGACGAGCTCATCGAGAACTACTCCCACGGCATGAAGCAGCGGCTCATCATGGCCGGGGCTCTCCTGCCCTCCCCCAGGATACTGGTCGTGGACGAGCCCATGGTGGGCCTCGACCCCCGGGGCGCGAAGCTCGTGATGGACATCTTCAAGACCATGGCCCGCCGGGACAAGGTCGCGGTCTTCATATCCACCCACACCATGAGCCTCGCCTCGAGGCTCTGCGACCGCATAGGCATCATATCCCGGGGGGCCCTCATCGCCGAGGGCACCGAGGAGGAACTCCGCGGCCAGGCCGGCGAGGGCGGGGCCGATCTGGAGGACCTTTTCCTGGAGCTCACCTCGGACTCCGGGCTCCCGTCCCTGGGGGGAGGCTTCGTCCCGGACCGGGACGCCGGCGGCGCCGCCAAAGCCGCCGAAGGGGGCGCCGGGAAGGGCGCGGGGGACGCGGGGCAGGGCGCGGGGGACGCGGGGCAAGGCGCGGGAGACGCGGGGCAGGGCGCCGGGGGGAGGGGCTAGCGGCATGCTAAAGGAAATCTTAACGCTCCTGAAGCCCGCCCGCCTGAGCTTATTCAACTACCTGAAGGATCCGGGCCCCGGCGGCCGCATCAAGATCGTCTCGCTGGGCGTATTCACCCTGGCGCTGTGGGCGGCGCTGTTCCTGCTGTCGGTCAGGGTCATCCGCTCCTTCTACACGGTCGAGGGCTTCGGGGACATACTCTCCTACAAGACCTACGGGCTCCTGTGGCTCTCCGGGGCCGCGCTCCTGGTCTTCTCGGCCTTCATCACGGCGCTCTCGAACTTCTACCTTTCCAGGGACCTCTCGCTACTCATGGCCGCGCCGGTGGACAGGGAGAGCGTCTTCTGGGCGCGCTCCGCCCAGAGCCTGGCCTCCAGCGCCTGGATGCCCGTGGCCTTCATGACGCCGGTGTTCGTGGCCTTCGGCTACGCCTTCAAGGCGGGCTGGCTGTATTACGCGCTCATCGTACCGACGGCGCTACCGGTGGTGCTCACGGCCTCGTTCCTGTCGCAGACCCTCGTGATCCTTCTGGTCAACGTGCTCCCCGCCAGGCGCACGCGGGACATAGTGAGCCTCCTGGGGCTCCTGGGCTTCGCGGCGCTGTACATGGTCTTCAGGCTCCTCCGGCCCGAGCAGCTGGTGAACCCCGAGAGCTTCAGGTCCATCGCGGGCTACCTCGCGTCGCTGCAGACCCCCACCTCCCCCATGTTCCCCACCCCCTGGGCCCAGGATCTCCTCTGGCCGCTTTTGGGCGGCAGCCCCGGGGACTACAGGGCCATTTACCTGGCGCTCCTGTGGGTCATGGCCGGGGTCTGCGCCGTGGCCTCCTCCTACGCGGCCCACTTCCTGTACTGGGCCGGCTACAACAAGTCCCAGGAGGGCGCTGGCAGACAGAAGGCGGGCGGGCTCCTGAACCTTCTGGCGGGCGCCTTCAGGCTGGTGAAGAGCCCCGAGGCCAGGGCCGTGGCCGTCAAGGACTTCAAGATTTTCTTCAGGGACCACACCCAATGGTCGCAGCTCTTCCTCCTGGGCGCCCTGATGATAATCTACCTCTACAACTTCTCCGTGCTGAACCTGAAGCGCTACCCCCTCCAGGCCTTCTTCCTGGAAAACGTCCTGGCCTTCCTGAACGTGGGGCTGGTGGGGCTCGTGAGCGCCACCCTGTCGCTGCGCTTCGCCTTCCCGTCCATATCGGCCGAGGGCTTCTCCTACTGGATAATCCGCTCGTCGCCCATGTCGGTCCGGGACTTCATGCGCGAGAAGCTCTGCTTCTGGCTGGTGCCTATCATGTGCGTGGCCTTGACCCTCACCTGGCTCACCAGCAGGTTCCTGGACGCGTCCCCGGTCATGTCGGCCACGGCCTTCGCCCTCACCCTGCTCGTGACCCCCGGGCTCTGCGCCCTCGGTGTGGGGCTGGGCTCGCGCTTCCCCCGCTTCGACACCGAGAATTTGGCCCAGGTTCCCACCGGCTACGGCGGGCTCATCTTCATGGTGTCGTCCAGCCTGTCGCTTTTGGCCATCATTGGCGCCTCCGCCTGGCCGGTCGTGCGCTACATAAGGATCCGCCGGGGCTGGTCGCATTTCGGCCTGAAGGAAGGCATACTCATACCGCTCTTCGCCCTGACGGTCCTGGCCCTGGTCTGGATCCTCTGGCGGCGCCCCATGAAGATAGGCCGAGAGGCCCTGGAGATCTACGACGAGGAGGCCCGCTCCCTGGACCGGCCCGTGGACGCCTCCGTTCCGGGGGAGCTCGGCGGGGCCGAGCTCGACGTGGAAGCCGCCCTCCCGGCGCCGGACCGAGGCGAGGCCGTTTCGGGGAAGGCGGTCTGAGGGCGGCGGAAGAAGAGGCAAGAAGCGGTAAAAGGCTGTAAAAGGCGGGAGAAGCCGCAGGCGGCTGTAAGAGGAAGAGGCCGCAGGAGGCGGTAAGAGGAAGAGGCCGCAGGAGGCGGTATGGGAAGAAGCGGTCAGGCCATCGGCCCGGACGGGGCGGGCACCCGGATGAAGCCGGGCGGGCCGGGTTTGCGGCAGGGGAGGGGACCGGAAGCAGCGCGGTCTTAAGGCGGTCGTTGGCCCGGCTCAGCCGTTCGTTGGAGCGTTGCGCGGTCGTGAACGGAAACGCGCTGCGCCGCCGTCTGCGGCAAAGCCCGGCTCCCCCGTTCGTTGGGGCGTTGCCCGGCCGCGAGAGGAAGTGCGCTGCGCCGCCGCCTGCGGCAAAGCCCGGCTCCGCCGCGAACTGGTATGCCCGGCTCCGCCGTGAACGCAATTGCGCGGCGCCGCGCAAACAATTGCGCGGCCGCGCGGGAAACTTTACGGGAAACCGCCAAGGCCGACTCGGTCGCAGGGCAGGGAGGCCCCGGCCCGCCGGGCCGCAAGCTCCGGCCTCGGCGGGCGCCCGCGGCCGAAAGGACCCCGGGGCCTTCCCCGGAACCAAGATGACCCTTAAGCCAGACACGCCCGAACAGCCGCCCAGGCGCCGCTTCTTCCTGAACTGGCCCAGGATCCTGGCGGCCGCTGCCAAGCTCATCGCTCGCCTCTCCCGCTACCGCATCCTGGGCGATCCCGTTCCGGAGCGCGGGCCCGTCATCTACATAACGTGGCACTCCGAGGAGATAACCATGCTCCCCGTGAGCGGATTCACCCGGGGCACCGTCATGGTCTCCAACTCCAAGGACGGTGACATACTGGCCGCCGTGGTCGAGCGCTGGGGCTACCGCACGAGCCGGGGCTCCTCCTCGAAGGGCGCGGCGGCGGCGCTCTTGGGCCTCCGCAGGGCCCTGGAGCGCGGCGAGAACATAATCCTCGCCGTGGACGGCCCCCGGGGCCCCCGCCACGAGGCCAAGCCCGGCTGCTTCTACCTGGCGGCCCGCACGGGGGCCTGGATCTGCCCGGTGGGCGTGGCGGTCTCCCGCGCCTACGTCTTCAGGAAAAGCTGGTCGCTCTCCCGCGTGCCTCTGCCCGGGTCCCGCGTCTGCGCGGTGTTCGGCGGGCTGTACCGCCCCGAGGGGGACGATTTGTCCCTGTCCAGGGAGGCCCAGTGCGCCAAGGTGAAGTCCCTCCTGGACCGGGCCACCGAAGAGGCAGGCCAAGAGCTGGAAAACTGGCGCCTTCCTTGCACAAGATACCGCCGAGGCCCGGCGGGCCGGGGGAACAGGCCCCCGGCGCCCGGCCCCGAGCGGAGGGAAGAAGATGCGGAGGATACCGGAAGCGGCCGAGTCGGCCATGGCGGTGAGCGAGGCCATGAAGGCATTCCCGAAGGCGATGGTCTCTTTCGCCGAGGCGATTAGGGGCGCGGGCCAGGCGCTCGGCTCTGTCCCCTGCGGCCCGCGGGAACCCGCCCCGTCCGGCCCGGTACCCGAGAGCGTCAGGATTACCTCATCGGGCGCCAGGGTACCCGCCCCCGTAGTGCGCGCCTGCCCGCCGCCGCGCAAGCCGGCGGCCGAGCCGCCCGCCGCCGTCCCGCCCCACGCCCCCCCGGCTCCCGCCGGCGCCGGGCGCGGGGCCGCCCTCCTGGCCAGGCCCATGTTCCGGACCGCGGCCAGGATCCTGTTCCCCGCCAGGCCGCTGGCCCGGCCCGGAGACCGCTCGGCCCAGGCGGCCCGGACCCAGATCCTGGCGCCGGTCCCGGGCCCGGTGCGGCTCCCCTTCGGGCTCCCGCGCGTCTCCCTGGCCCCGGCGGCCCTGGCGCTCGCCCTGTCGGCTCTTTTCGCGGC
>JAIRZX010000470.1 GCA_031267005.1 Deltaproteobacteria bacterium | reverse complement strand
AACCCCGCACTCTCGCTTTCCCGTAGCTCGATTCCAGCCTGGCGCGGGACCGGCCCCCCGCCTGAGGCCGTGAACGGATACGTATATCCGACAATTAAATTTAAATATGTATCCATATTAAAGCATAAAATACTTGTAAGTATTTTATTATATATATAAAATTGATAAAATTAGTTGTTTTAGTTCGCAATGGTGGACATGTCGAAAAGGTAAGGGGTTCCGTTGGCTACTAACCGCCGCCAGGCGTCGGACCAGGATCCCGGGAGCTGTCGGGCAACCCCCGGCAAGGGTTTTTCGTGTTTTTCCATTTTCATAAAGTATTGAAATCATTGGATTTTTTTGAGGATTCCCGATTTGTGATACAATTACGCCAGTAATCCCGCCCGGTGTCTTGAGCCTCCATTACGGCTGGAATCTTAACTGTCGCCTTACTTCCTTTCCGGTCGCCGGTCCGCCTCCGGCGCCCCTCAGCCGCGCTCCCTGTTCCCTTAAGGATAAGCCTGCCGCGCCATTCGCAGCCATCCCCGGGGGGCCGAGCGCCCAGCCGCTTTAAGGCGAAGGGAGACTCGTTCCTGGGACTAGCCACGGGGGGGAGAACTGCGGCAGCAATGTGCGGCGGAGCCAGCTAAAGCGCACGGTCCGGAACTTCAGCTTCCGTCACCGGGTGCGTCCAAAGGGTCCTCAGGGGGGCTGGGGTATTTCGGGCGATAGCGCCCTGTATAGCCCTGTAGCCCTGTACTTTCCGATACGCCGCGATTCGGTCGCCAAAGCGAGCGGGCGGGTATCCGTTCACGGGGAGACGGGCCTCCCCCCCGGTCCGCCATGAACCTTCCTTTGGGTCCCGGACCGCCGCCGCCCGGCCTCCCGCCCCAGGATACCGGACTGTCTCCCCGGGTCCTGGCCTTTCCGCCCGTGGACGGATACAGCGGGAGGGGCCGCCGTGAACTGAAAAGTAAAATCCGCCAATTACATTTCAATAAGTATTTATATTAATGCTATAGAATTCTTATAAGATTTTAAATATATCTATAAAATGAATAAAATGCTATATTTTATACTCCATACGTTAAAAAGCTTAATTAACAAGGATTTCAGGAGATAACAACTCGCACCCGATGTCGGATCCGATATCGCTGGCGGGTCCGCCCTACGGTCGCGGCTCGGGTTTTCCATGATGAGCCGTTTTGCTAAGGTACTGAAATCATTAGATTTTTGAGCAGATTCCGGATTTGTGTTACAATTCAATCAATAATCAGCCACGGCGTTAAGATCTTTCCGGCTAGCTTAAATCTTAACTGTCGCGTTCGGACATTTTAGTGCGGCCGGGCGCGTCCGGCCCCCTCCGCCGCGTCCCCAGTTCCCGCGCCACGGTTCCCCGTCCCCGCGCCTCCGAATTCCCCAAAGGAGAAGCCATGCCGAACCCTTCGCCCAGTTCCCCCCTCCCGCCCGTCCCCTCCGCTTTGAGGCACCGGGGGACCCTCCGTGCGGCCTCTGCGCTCGCCTTGCAATTCGCCTTCGCCTTCGCCAGCTTCGCCATCCCCCTGGCCATCGCCTTAGCACTCGTCGGTGTCCCGGCGCCCTGCGCCGCCGCGGCTTTCGCCCTGGCCGCGTCCTTCGCGGCGCTTGCCGCTTCCCCCTCACGGGCCCTCGCCTCGGAGCGGGGGGGCCCCCGTCCGGGCGCCCCCCCCAGCGCGGGGCTTCCCTACTCGGTATCGTCCGTAGAGCTTGCGGTCGACTTGAGCGGCCAGATGGCTACCGCCGTTCTGAAGACCCGCTTCAAGAACCTTTCCGCCAGGGACATAGAGATCGACTACCTGGCCCCCCTGCCCGGCGGCGCCTCCGTGGCCTCCGCCGTCCTGGTCGAGGAGAACATGGAGCTCGCGGGCAAGGTGTACGCCAGGGACGAGGCGTTCCGCATTTACTCCCAGATCGTGGCCGAGCTGAAGGACCCGGCCCTCATAGAGTACGCGGGCCGGGACACCTACCGGGCCAGGATCTTCCCCGTGCCGCCACTGAAGGAAAGGACCCTGGAGCTCTCGATGTCCTTTCTGGTTCCAAAGGAGAGGGGACTCTGCGCCCTGTGCGTGCCGCTGGCGGGGCCGGCCACCGGAGGGGGCCCGGTGGGCCGCCAGGAGGTCCTGGTCCGCTTCAGGGACACGCCCGGGCTCTCCAACGTCTACTCGCCCCTGGACAAGGTGGAGATCGTAAGGACCGGTTCCGGAGGCTACGCCCGCTTCGAGTCGGAAGGGCGTGGCGCCTTGGACTTCTTCCGCCTTTTCTACCGCTCCGGGTCCGACGGGCTGGCGGCTTCGCTCATAAGCCACATGCCGGCCGACGGCGGCGACGGCTTCTTCCTGTTCCTGGCCGAGCCGGCCGTGGACGAGGGGGCGCCCCCATTCCCCAAGGACGTCTGCTTCGTCCTGGACATTTCCGGCTCCATGAGCGGCAACAAGTTCCGGCAGGCCTCCGACGCCTTGAGGTTCGTGCTTAGTCGGCTGTCCCCTGAAGACCGCTTCGGCCTAGTGCATTTCAACGACGAGACGGGGCGATGGAAGGAGGCCTTGGAGCCCATGACCCCCGAAAGCAGGGCCGACGCCGAGGGCTACCTCTCCCTGCTGAGGCCTTCGGGCTGTACCGACATGGGCTCCCCCCTTGCGATGGCCTTGGAAATGATGGACGGCTCGCGCCCGGGCTACGTCCTGTTTCTGACCGACGGGGAGGCCAACAAGGGCGTAGCGACCGAGCCGGGGCTCGCCGGGATCCTGAAAGATCGGAACGCCTCCGGCGCCAGGGTTTTCTCCTTCGGGGTGGGCCACGACTTAAACGCCAGGCTGCTGGAACGCTTCTCCTCAATTTCCGGCGGGACGACCGTCTTCGTCGCCGAGGACGAGGACATCGAGGCCAAGGTTTCCGAGTTCTTCGCCAGGCTGACCTCGCCGGTCCTCACATCCCCGGAGCTCAAGTGCTCGTCGCCGTTAAACCGCGTGAGCCCTAAGCGGCTGCCGGATCTTTTCAGCGGGGGGCAGATATCTGTGGTGGGCCGCTACCCCGCCGGGGGCATGGCCGACTTCGAACTCTCGGGCCAGACGGGCGGGGTCCGGAAGTCGTTCGCCTACCCCTTCGAGCTTTCTGGCGGGCCCGCCCCGGAGGCGGCATTCCTGCGGACCCTGTGGGCCACGAGGCGTTCGGCCCAGATCCTGGACGAGCTCGATCTTTCCGAACTCTCGGGGGAGGCGGGCGCGATGCTCCGCAAGGAGCTGACTGGCGAGCTCGTGGCCCTCGCC
>JAIRZX010000044.1 GCA_031267005.1 Deltaproteobacteria bacterium | reverse complement strand
CGGGCGCGGGGGCGGGGGGGGGTGGCGCCGGTGGTGGCAGTGGCGGTGAAGATGGAGATGGAGATGGGGGCGGCGGCGGCGGAGATGGTGGCGGCGGCGGAGATGGTGCAAGCGGAAAGGCTAACACCGACCCTCCTCAAGACTGGAGCCGTCGCGATTCGACAGGATCTCCAAGGAACGGAGCGTGAAGCCGTGCCGTGTTGCGGCGAGCAGCGAAGCTCCCCGACGGCATGGCCTTGCCGGGAACGGGGGAGGTCGTTCCCACTCTTTCCGCGAACCCGCGTGCCGCCCCGTCTCCACGTATGCCAGCGCCGGTTGACAAGGCATGCGGGCGGACCGCTCTCGCCCGCCAAAACGCGGGCAGGCGTCAGATATCCCGGAGCGAAGCCGGGTAAAGGTAACGTGATGCCGAATCCGCCTCTCAGACTGAAGGTTGTCGGAGTCTGACTCCGGATTCATTCCTGTAACGCTTCGAAGAAAGCCTGTCAGTAACCGGTTGGGCCGTTAGCGTCCTCGGTGTCGACGAAACGCGCCTCGACCTGAGTTCTGCCGCGTACAGCGACGGCGAGGCAAATTACTTTCCATCGGGCGGCCCTGTAGGGTCCGGCGTAGTCCCTGCTCCTTATCTGCTCTCCGGCGATGTCAAGGGCGGCGGACAGTTCCTTCTCCTTCGCCTTCTTTTTCGCCAGCTTCCGGGCTTCATTTGTTCCCCCGGCGGTTTTTTTGCCTGTTTTGCGCCGATAGCTGTATTTCAGCTCGATTACCACGCAGACCTTGTTACGGAGGAATAAGGTGATGTCTGACCGGCCCTCGCCTCCGGAAGCTTCGCTCAAGATACGAAATCCTGCTGACAGAAGAGAGGAGTGGAGTATCGCGTGATAAAAGTTTTCGGGATAGGAGCGCTTCGTGGGAGCATCCTGTTGTTCGGCTTGTTTGGCTGTCGGGTGCTGGCGGTACGGGATTGATACAAAAAGGTTATGGAACATCCTGATAACTTCTTCAGAGTTCTTTTGTAACAGAGCGGGGGGAAGATTTTCCGAAAGATCGCTAATATATTTATCTTCATGTTTGAAAATATCCTTGAAGATGTCATCCTTTAAATATGATTCTACTTCCGAGTTTGGGGTTCTGAACGTGTAAGCATCTTGCTGTACGAATTTATTATTTGAAAGACTTGGTATTTTGATTACCTTGTCGATTGTCAAATAACCGCTGTGAAAGAGAACTGGCACAAGGCCAACGCCAAAAAGATCGGTTTTTGTGACTTGCCGATTAGGATAGACGGTTAGGCCCACCCGGTTGAAGTCAAGTTGTTTATCCCTAATAAGGACGGAAAGGTGGGAAGGCCATCCTTGGTTTGGCCAATACGAGGCCAGGTAATTATTGTAAAAAAACCTGATGATAGAGTACGGGTTAAGTACATGCTCATTTCCGAGCCAGTTGTAGCCGTCGTACCAGTCCAGGATTTTTGCTTTCAGATCGTCAACGTCGGCGCCAGGCGGGAGGTCCCCTTCGGCTTTCAGTCTCTCGAGAGTCTCTTCGAACCTGTCTTTGAAAAGAACGTTAAACTCGTTAAGGGTAAAACCGCAAATTCCCGAGAATTTCTTGTCAAGCGAGATGTCTAGGAAGTTGTTGGCGCCGGAGTCAACGGCGGTCATGGCGAACCTGGTTATGCCCGTGACGAAGGCGAAGTGGACGTATCTAAGGTTCGATTTTATGGATCTGTAAAAATCGTGCAGGACATTCCGGCAAGCCAAGGCGAGATTCCGGTCCAATATATGATCGGTCACCGGAGCGTCGTACTCGTCCACCAGGATAACGGTGCCGACACCGAATTTTTTTGAAAGTCCTTTCAAAAGCTGCTCTAAAATCTCGTCGTAAGAATCACAGGTAATGGCTACGTCATGTTCGATGGCCATTTCCTTCAACTTTCTCTCAATCTTGCCTGTAAGGTCGTCAGGAGTGGATATCTTGGCAAAGGCCATGTTGAACATAAGGACCGGGTGCCGTTCGAATCCGTAGTCGCTTTGGGCGCCGATCCACAGGTCCTTGAAGAGTTCCCTGTCGCCTTGGAACAGTTCCGATATGGTGTCCAGCAAAAGCGTCTTGCCGAAACGCCTGGGCCTCGACAAGAAACAGCATTTGGAAACATTCAGCATTTTGCGGATATATTCGGTCTTGTCGGCATAAAGCTGATTGTTGAGGATGATTTCCTTAAAGGGCGGATCGCCTTGAGGCAGTTTTTTCAATTCCATGTTCCCTCTCCTTGAGGCCGGAGGTCTAACGGGCAGGAAACAATGCCGCGTCACGGGCCCCAGTTGCGCTCTCCCGCGCTTGCGTAGGCGGGCGCGGATCAACACGCTAAGGATTAATTTACCATAAAGCCGCCCGTAAGGCCAGCGGGGATTTAATAATGATTGTATATTTGGAATGATTTTTGAGATATATGTAACGCGTCCTCTCCAGAAATAATGATTGATTCGCGAAGGCGAAGGCGAAGGCGAAGGCGAAGGCGAAGGCGAAGGCGAAGGCGAAGGCGACAAGATAATACTTGTCAACCAGGGAGCGGTCGCGGCCTGCTTACCCATTGCCCGGAGTGCAGTCCCCGCATATCGGCTTTTGTCCGTACGTCTGCCTCCTTGCCTTCAGGTTCCTAAAGGAGAGGAGCGGGCTTGTCTCATGAAACGTTCGCTTCCGCGATAAGCTCTACCATGCCCTCCCTGTAGACGAGGTCTCCGCCTTCTTTTGTCCCGACAACGGCGCGTCCGCCAAGACCGCCGGGACGATGAGCGGGCTTCCCGTATTCCAGCAACAGAATGACTGGACCGACGAGGAGGCTTTGGGCGTACCCGCCTTCAACCAGAAGATCCAGTACGCGCTTAGGCATCGACGTCGCCGACAACAAGACCTGCCGCGTGTCCCGCAGGGCATGGTACTACTTCAAAAAAGATGATCGTCTACTACAACCTCTACAACGTGATCTTCGGCTCCGCCGCGGAATGGCAGCTGGCCGGCGGCATGCACCCGACGCCCGCTGTCCGGCTGGAACCAGACACCTTCAAGAATGAAAACAGCTACCGCGCTAGGATCGGCATTTTCCACAGCGAGGCTATTCGAAGCAGCTGGTACAGCCGCCGCAGTCCAGCTCCTGGACGGGCATGATCTTCTGCGTCTCCACCACGAAGCCGGATTCGCCGCCCACGGTCTTGTAGTCGATGGTGACGTCCCCGGTCACGTCCAGGAGCTTGCGGGAGATAAGGAGGGTGAGATCGCCCGCCGTGGTCTTGAAGTCGAAGTCGTTTGGTGTGTCCACGGAAAGGGCCAGAAAGCCGTCCTGGGGCCCGGAGCAGCCGGCGGAGGTCTGGTGGACGCGGACGGAGGGGGCAGCCTTCTGCCCGGCCAGGAATTCGGTCAGGTTGGTCAATGCCAGGGGGGTTATGTTTATGGTTGTCAAGGGTTCCTCCGATGTCCCAATGTCGGTCGCGTTTGCCCGCGCAAGGACGGCCAGTGCCGACCTGGCGCCTCGGAAAGCTGGCGGTGCGCGGCACCAGACGAATGCTTGCGTCGGGGGCGCGGGCCGCGACCTGAATAAAACCATAAGTCCTGACAGTGCCCGGGTCAAGGGAAATTGCCTCGATTCAGGACTTGGCGTCCGTCTTAGGGAAGCCCGGGGGACGCCGGAGGGAGGGGAGGGGGGTGTTTCCGATGATAATCCCTTGAACGGCTGGCGCGGAGGGGCGACGCCTCGACCGTAGCCGGAAGGGGCCTTCGGTTATCTCCGCGTTCCTCCGGAAACAGAACCTCCAAACGAGAACGCGCGAAAACGTCAAGGACGCGCGAAGCCATTCCCCGCGACCCCGCAGTAACGTCTGGCGTCCCCGGACCTCCCGCAAGCCCGGCCCGATGCCAGCTACATCGCGGCGCCGTCATTTCGCCGCTTGCCCCTTGCCTCCCCGCCAGCCGCTTCCCCGCGAGTCTCCTTCTTTCCGCGCCCCGCGGCTGTCCGCGCTCCCGCCAGGCTCCGCCCTTCCTGTCTCCTAGCCGTAGTTCCGGCCCGGCTCCGGGGACGCGGTCGAGTGGACCAAGTAATCCGCCGCCCCTTCATTTTCCCGGGGAAGCTCTGCCAGGCGCCTGACCGCCTCCCTGTCGCGCTCGTCCAGGGACGTGGCGAAGAAGAGCCTTTTCGTCCTGAAGGTTCTCCCCCCCAGGCTCTCCTCCGCGTTGCCCCTCGGAAGCACCGCCACCTGGCCGGCGCACCCTGCGGCCTTAAACGCGAGGGCGCGGAAAGGGTCCCTTGTGAATGTGATCTCCCCGGGATACCCACTGATAACGACCAGTCCGGGCGCCGGCCCGAGCCTCACGAGTTCGTAGCCATCGGCGGTCTTGACCGCCCTAAACGAGCGTCTCTGGACGCCCGCCTGGCCTCCGTTCCGGATTAGCGGCGGACGGAACTCAGGCGGGGCGGGGAAACGCGGCCTCGCCTCCCCCCTCCAGGCCGCAGGAGCCGGTCCGGGGAATTTTTGGCCAGCCGCCGCTCCTCCGCCGGGCTCGAGCTCCGCGCGGGGCCAGCCCGCTGTTCCCGGAACGCCGGCGTCGCCCCGTCCGTCCGCCGCGCCCGCTTCCCTTGACCTGTCAAGATGCCAATCATGATTTTGATCCCTATTCTTTGGCGCGTACTCCTCGGAGCGACGGGCCGAGGGCGTGGCAGGTCCCTCGCGGCCTCCTATGGACTGAGTCCGGCTGGCGCGCCCGGCCTCCGGGGCCTCCCCGCCTCCGGCGCGCCCGGCCTCCGGGGCCTCCCCGCCTCCGGCGAGCCCGGCCTCCTGGGCTTCCCAGCCGCTGGCGTCTCCAGCCTCCGGTGCCTCCCCGCCTCCGGCGAGCCCGGCCTCCGGGGCCTCCCCGCCTCCGGCGAGCCCAGCCTCCGGGGCCTCCCCGCCTCCGGCCCGCCCGGCCTCCTGGGCTTCCCCGCCGCTGGTGTATCCAGCCTCCGGGGCCTCCCCGTCTCCGGTGCGCCCGGCCTCCTGGGCTTCCCCGCCGCTGGCGTATCCAGCCTCCGGGGCCTCCCCGTCTCCGGCGCGCCCGGCCTCCTGGGCTTCCCCGCCTCCGGCGCGCCCGGCCTCCTGGGCTTCCCCGCCGCTGGCGTATCCAGCCTCCTGGGCCTCCCCGCCTCCGGCCCGCCCGGCCTCCGGGGCCTCCCAGCCGTCGCGCGGGTCAGCGCCCACTGGGGGGACTGCGGACCCGCGCTCGAGGCGCGTGAATACCACCGCGCCCGTCCGGTCGGCGTAGAGGACTTTCCCGCGCTTCAGCCATTCCGCTTGCTGAACCGTTATGCCCGTCTCGGCGCACAGCCTCGCCCTGGCCCCCGGCCAGTCGCGCTCCGAAGGCGGAGGGCCGGACCGCTCCAGGGCAAGCAAGGCCATAGCGAAGCCCGGGCTCTCGCCCGCCCAATGGCTGGCCAGGGCCCTGGCCGCCTTGGCCCTGCCCACGATCTCGGCCAGCTCGCAAGCCGACTCCACGGCGCGCCCCGGGAGGGAAACGTCCTGGCCGTCCAGGTAACACAAGAGGCTTATCGCGCCGTTCCCCCCCTCCGGGGGGCCCGAGCCGCCTTGCGTCCGCCAGCTGCAGCCGCTGCACAGCACTGCCAGGCCGTCATTGAGCCGGAATAATCCGTCAGCGTCCGTCCGGCCCGTCTCTTCCCCCATCCCGACGGCCCCGCCAGCCCCCGCCAGCCTCCCGTACGCCTCTTCCCGTGTTCCCTCGGCACCGCAAGCCTCCGAACGGTTCCCGCCGCCCCGGCCAGCTTCCGAGCCGACCTCGCAGCACCCGAAATCCTCGGGCCGGGGCGCAGGGCCGCTTCCCGGGCGGTGCGCTCCCTTGCGGGCTCCGCCCCGGCGGCCCGGGGCACCGCGCTGGACGGCCTTCGGGCCCTCCCGTACGGCGGCTGGCGCCCCCGCGCTTTTGAGCAGGAAGGCCTCCCTCGCCTCGAGGACCTCCGCCGGCGACGGCGTATGGACCAGGCTCTCGAGGGGAAAGTCCCGGGCCATCCCCGAGGTTATCTTCACCTCAAGCTCCTTCCACCTCAAGTGGGCGATCCTGAGCCCGTCCAGCCTCGCCCGGATTTCGTCGAGCCGCGACAACGCCTCTATCGCCGCCTTCCGGGAGGCGAGGGTCCGGGCGTCGGCGTTCCAGAAAGCCGCGTCGTCAGGGAAGGGGAGCCCTCCCCCCGCCTCCCGGCAGTCGTGGCAGACGGCGAAGGGGGAGCTGGCGGCGACGGAAAGCGGAACGGGGAAAGGGGCGAATAGGGACGAAAGGGGCGACGGGAGGGACAGGGAGCTCCGGGGGGCCCAGGGAAGGGGGGGGGCGGCCCTCCAGCGAGGGCTCGGGGACGGGGGGGCCGAGGAGGGGCTGGGCTCGCGGGGACCCCGGCTCCTCCGGTTCCGGGGTAGGCGGCGGCCCCGCGAGGGCCAGGGCCCTCACGAAGGGGTAGTAGTTCCGTTCGAGCTTCCCGTCGAACCGGAGCTGCCATCTGGACGGCCTTTCCACCCCCAGCCCGGAGAGCGCCCACGCGTAGCCGGAGTGCAGTTCTGACAGGCAGTTCCGCCCTTTCAGGAGCGCGGTCATCCGGAGCTTCCCGTCCGCGTCCAGGGGCAGGACCAGCAGGTGGATGTGCGGCGTGATCTCGTCCAGGTGCAGGACGGAACTCACCAGGTTGTCCCCGAAACGCCCCTCGGCCCAGCCGTGCGCGGCGCGGGCCCATGCGCGGACCCGTTCGGGGCAAAAGTCCCCCCCCGAGCCCGTCCGGCCGGGGCGGAAGAAGCCCGGTGAGACGCCCAGGACTATCCCCGCCATCGGGTTGGCGCGGGGGTCGGAGTCCGCCGCGATCCTTTTGAGGCACAGGGACTCCAAGTCGTCAGCGGGCGATCCCTTGAGAACCACGTTCCATCCGGCCTTCGCCGGATCGGAGTTGGGGTTCCCCGAGAGCCTGTGGTTGTGGGCGAACACGCACCTGACCGACTCCCAGCTCTTGTATGTTTCAAATGACAGTCTCGAAATTCCGGTCGCCATCTAGCCCTCCTCCCCCGAGGCGCCCGTGCGCCCGGCTGCCGCGACGGAACGGGCCCCGGCCGCGCCGCCTTGGCCCGGTCCGTGGGCGCCCTTCCGGGAACCCTTCAAATGGGCGGCGGGGGGCGCCCCGGCGCCTCCCTTGGGGGCCGCCCTGCGGGACCCTCCCGCTCCGCCGTCCGGCTTCACTTTCCGGAACGCTATCCCCTCCATCCTCAAGAAGGCCTTGACCCTCATGAGCGAGCGGGAGCGCTGGCGCCCTTCCGCCCGTACCGACCTGCCCGCAAGGAGGCCCAGAAGGGGCATCGGGTCCGAGTTCTCCCCCAGGACGAGGACCAGGGAATCAGGCTCGCGGAATTTTATCCGGAGCGCCGAAACCGGGGAGTCCGCGACCACGCAGGCCTCACCGGGGCCGTCCAGGACGAAGGGGCCGGCGGCCGATCTGGGATGGCGGACCTGCAGGGGATCCGCCGCCCCGGGGAAGCGCATGCGGAAAGCTCCGCTGGATCCCTCGCACATGAACATGACCGCCCCCCTGCGGTCCGAGGCCACGAGCCCCGAGCCGAGCAAGGCGTCCAGGAACCCCTCCGGAACGTCCGCCGCCTCCGCCAGGAACCCCCTGGCGGAGCGCCAGGACAGCCCGCAGGCTTCCGGGGGCGAGGGAGGCTGGGCCGAGGCGAGCTCTAACGCCTTCTTGGCCGACGCGGCGCTGCCGAAGGCAAGCGCCTTCGCGGCGGCGGCCGCCCCGTAGGCGCCGGCTATCTCGGAAAGGGCATCCCCCCAGCTCGCGTGCCCCGAAAGGGCCCGGACGAGCGAGAGGGCGCCCTGCCCCCCCGAGCCATCGGCCGGCTCCGACCATTCCCTGCCGCGGACCAGGATCTCGCGCCCGCCGGGAAGCTTCCAGGCCTCCGGGAGACCCTCCTGCTCCGGATAGGCCGGAGGGAAAGGGCGGCGGGGCTCCCCACCGGCGAAGGGCCCGCCGGAGCTGCCGGGGGCGCTGTGATCGCGGGTTCCCCAAGGATCGCAGGCTCCGTCGGGATCGAATGCGCCGCCGGGACCGCCCGGAGCCGCGGACCCGAAGGTGCCGTTCCCGCAAGGCTGTTCGAAAAGAAGGCCCGGACCGAACGGGACGCCGGGCCCGGAAGGTTCCGGCGTCCCCAGCGGCGCCGCGCGCGGTCCATATACGGGCATGGCTCCGTAAAGCTCTTCCAGGACCCTGGCCGGCTCCGGATCCCTCAGCGGGTCTGCGGCGGCCCTCAAAGCCTCCGCCCGGGCCGCGCGGCCCTCCAGAGCGCGGGATTTTCTGGCGTAATCCATCGCGAGCCTCACGCCTTCGGCCTCGCCGACGATCAGCCGTTCCCGGAGCTCCCCGTAAGCCTGCGGCTCAAGGAAACGGGATATGCCCTCGGCTTGGGCCTCCGCCAGCGAGGGCCCGTCCGGGGCCGAGAGTTCGTAATAGCGGAACAGGTCCCGGGCCGGGGGCTTGGGCGCGGGGTTGAGGGGGAAGAGCCCGTGCTCCGCCAAAAAAGCCCGGTAGCGTCCTTCCAAGGCGTTCGCGTACTTGGGCGCGTCGGTCCCGTCTGCCGCCGGGGCGGCGAAGCCTTTGAGGCTCGATCCCCACAGCCCCGTGCTGTGGCCCGCTCCCCCGCCTGAAGGGCGCGACCACAGGAGCCTCCCCCCGCTCTCGCCTTCGAAGAAGCCTGTGGAGATTTCGCTGAAGAAGAGGTACGCCTCCTCGCGCGGCACCCCGGTCGCCCCCGCGGCGAGCGCCCAGTAAAGCCCGGGCTCCGGCCGCGCGAGGATCTCTACCAGCGCGTCCCGTTTCGCTCGGGCCGCGCGGAAGTGCGGGGGGATCCGCTCGGCGTCCAGGCGGCTTTCGATTGCCGCCGGGTCGTCCGTTACCGTTAACGTGAAGTTTTTTTTAACTTTCAAAAGTTTCCTCCGCAATGCGCGCGCGCCCCCCCTTCCGGACGGGATGGGGCGGGCGGGCCGGGAAAGGCGGCATTGAAGCCTTATGGCAAATATGCCTGGATTTTTTTGGGGGAAATCGGCCTTGCCGCTTTGATGCAACCCAGCCTGGTTGCCTTGAAGCAAACCAGCCTGGCAGCCCTGAGGCGGCTCCGCCTGGGTGTTTATCAAGAAACGATTTCTGGTGTAGCCTCGCCGAGATCCTGCGCTATGCAGCGTTCGTGTTTAATGGGCCGGGGGCTCGAAAACCGACGCGGGCGTTTAGGCGCGGCTATTCCCGTGGGCGTTTAAACGGACTCTTCTTTATGTGCGTATAGATGCGGCTCTGCCCGGCGGCCTGGCGGAATGCCAGGCTGCAGGGACTGAAAAAGGCGTAGCGGCGCTGACGGGCGGCCGATCACCCGTGATCCTGCGGAAGCGCAGGCTCGGCCTCCGGGGACGGCGAAACGGCGGGGACCTGGTTGGAGCGTTGCCGACGCCGGGGCCTGCGGGGAACTCGCGCCGTTGGCCTTGGACGACATATAATCATGATGGATTTTTTGTCAAGTAGTTTTTCAGTCTAATGAGAAAATAATTTTTT
>JAIRZX010000434.1 GCA_031267005.1 Deltaproteobacteria bacterium | reverse complement strand
GTACAGGATCCCCCCGGCCATTGTCCAGCCGACGGTACCCTGCATATGGTATAGGAGGCTAGTTGAGATAACGTTTCTCCTTTCGCGAGAAAATAATCAACACTGGCATACTTATGCATGTTTTGCGCCAAAATCGTCGCCATATCGCCCGCTCCCGCCCCGCTGGCCCGGCGCACCGGTTTCCGCGAAGAGCCGAATATTCTGCCATCAACTTAGAGATTGATAGTCCTCTCTCGGAAAATATCTGTCGTATCATAACAATCATTTTTTAATTATTATTTTTAATTGTATAACCAAAGACACTGAATTAACAATTTAAAAAAATTTTTCATTTGTTTATAATCAATAACTTTGTTATATTAGTTTTAAAATTTCATTTAGTCAATATCATAAAAATTCCATAGATGAAAAATTAATTTTTTTTAAAAATTTCCAACATATAATTTTTTTTGAAATCATAAAAAATCATTGGAATGAGCTCAGGGGGGCCTTACGCGCCGCCTCGACCGTCGCCGCGCGGCGGGCGATACCCCCTCCAGACGGCTAGCGTTTCCCCTCCGCTAGCCTCCGGACGGGGCCCTCCATGTCCCTCTCCCGCAACCCGCTCGAAATTTTGTCAATCAGAGCAGGGCCGATTGGACCTGCCCCAGGCCCCAAAGCTTCGCCCCGTAGGAGACCCAGCCCCTGACCCCCGAGCGGGAAGGGCGAGCGACAGAGCCGTCGGTGAATACAGCCCGCCCGCGCTCCAGGCGTGGTAGTCGATCATGCCCCTGTGTTTTGACCTGTTGCCGTGTCCGCCATTCCAATATGTCCGTAATTTCTGCCGCGAGGCGTTCCGTTTTCGTCCCTGCCGCCGCGAGTTTCAGATGCCCGCGCTTACAACGAGATTGAAATTTCAGCTCACAAAATCAAGATGTCCGCTATGATCGCCCCGTTTCAGCGGGGGGGGCTGGTTCCGGCGTATCGTTCGGCCTGTCGAACTCCTCCAGCCATCTCCCGAAAACTTCCCGCGACTCTTCCAGGAATTCCAGTATCCTCTCCCCGCAGACGCCGCCGGTGACGAGCATCTCGGAGACCAGCTCCGGTCGGGCGTCATCGTACAGACGCGACATGTACGCGCCGTTTCTGAGGTTCCACCCGTTTACTGCGGCCAGATCCGAAGCTATGGTCCCGCGCGCGACGAACGCGACGGCCAGGCCGTCGGCGCGGGCGATGACCAGGGCTCCGTCCCCGCCGATGTCCCAACTGATTGCCCGGCTTTGGTCGCTGTACGTGAGCATGTCGACGTGGTAGCCTGCGGAGATCATGACGACCGCGAGATCCTCGTGCGAGATCTTGCTGACTGTCCTGCATCCGCTGCCAGGATCCCCTCCGGACCCCTTGCCCGCGCCGGACGCGCCGATGTTCCCCGACGCCTCCCCGGTCGCAGCTTCGAGCCCGGGCCCCGGGGCGGCGGAGTGGCATGCGGCGGTAAAGATGAATATGGACAATGTCACGGTTGAAAAGATGGGGAGGTTTCGGACGGTCTTCATCTTTCACGACTCTCTGGGAAGGCTGCGAGGAGCTAGGCGGCAGTTATTTCTGACCGAAGATTCCCAGCCTTAATTCTCCAGAGACTAAGCAATGTCCTGAAGCATGTCAACCCCGCCGCCGGAGCCTCAGTAAGTCGGGGCGGGACGGGTGCGCTGAAGCCGAAGCGAGAGGGAGCGCGCGGGTTCAAGTATCTGGACCTCACTCGTACCGAAGCGTCGGAATTCGACAACGTTGCTGCGGAAAAACAAACGTGCGGAATCAGTAGATTATCCTATTATGCCGTTATTATTGCCATAGCTGTTAAATATTAGAATAATATCAAAGAAATGGCTATACCGTATATGAATTGAATACCCGTCATTTTCTAATATTTAGATTCAATGGCAATATCATCAGAGCATCACTTTTCGGCTCTTCGCTTAAACCCGTGCGCTGGGGCCAGCGGGGCGGGCGCGGGGAAGCAACCCAATTTCGTATCCGTTCACGGGGTCCGGGAAGGGAAGGGGATCGCCTAAGGAAGGCCCTGAAAGCCGGAGGAGGAGAGCCGAGGCGCTTGAAAGGTAGCCTCCTGAAGCCTGGAAGCCGGGGGAGTCGAGAGGCGGCGGGGAGGCCAGTTCTCCGGCACCGGCCGCCATCCGGGAGGATCCTGCGTTCATGGCGCTGACGGGGGGATGTCCAGTCCGTCGGGCCAGGGAACGGATTCCTCGGCAACCCCAATTCGGTTCCCGGACCGCCTCCCCCCGGACTCCCGACGGCATCCTTCCGGCCCGCTTTCTGCGCCGCACACCCTTCCGCCCCGGGCTCCCGGACTTTCTACGACCTGCGCCCGCCCCTCACCGCCCGTGAACGGATACGAAATTTACGGAGTAATAAGGTTAGAGTTAAGGTTCCAAAATCCAGAATGCCCCTTCCCTGCCGCCGCGCGCGCCGGGCGCTTATGCCCGCCCGTCCGGGGAAAGCCGGGCTTAACGGAAAATGACCGTTGACCGGGAGCGCCTTCCGTCGTAAAATGGAAGAAAATTTTTTTTGGAATTCACATATTTTTCCTGGAGACATAAGACCATGGAACTTCAATGCACTGTCGCCGTAAACGCCGCCAAGGAAAAGATCTGGCCGTACTGGGCGGATGTGGCCAAGCGGCATGTCTGGGAGGAGGATCTGGAGAGCTTCGTCCTCGACGGAGAGACCACGACGGGCACTGTCGGCCGGATGAAGCTCAAGGGACTCCCGGAAATGCCCTTCGTGCTGGAGGAGATCGTGGAGAACGTCTCCTACGCCGAAAGGTTCGAGGTCCCCGGCCAGGGCAACCTCTTTTTCCGCCACGAAATCCTGGAGAGGGACGGGAAGACCTTCATCCGGCACGCCGTCCGCCTGGACAAGGACTTGTTCACTGAGGAAGACGCGGGGTTCCTGGCAGGCGTGTTCGCGGACTTCCCCGCCTCCGTCCTGAAAATCAAGACCGAGGCCGAGGCCGAGAAGTAGCCGACGCGCCGGCCGCGGCCTTCCCCGTGCCCCTAACGGCATTCCGCCGGAGCCCCGGCTACAGCCCGAGATAGCCCGCAGGGCCCCCGCCTGGGGCCCTGACGCCCCGGAGCCAGGAGAGGATCTTGGCCTCGTCCAGCCCGTCCAGGCCGCCGGAGCCGTTCCCCTTAACCGCGAGCACTCCGGGCTCCACGCTCGCTCCCTTGGCGAGCCTAGCCAGATCCGCCAGGCACTTGGAAGGCCCCCCTCCCCCGTGGGTCACGAACAGCGCCACCGGCTTGCCCGAGAAGTCGAATTTCGCGAGCCAGCTCCGGACCGGCCCGGCCAGCCCGAACCACCACACGGGGCTGCCCACCAGGACCGCCCCGTAGCCGGAGGGGTCCGGGAAGCCGTCGCCGAGCTCGGGGAGCGCGCCGTCCCTGCCCTCCGCCCTTGCTAGCTCGGAGACCCTGCCCTCTTCCAAGGGGTAGGGGACTGCGGGCCGGAGTTCGGAGAGATCCGCCGAGGCCTTCTGGGCCACGGTCTCGGCCAGGCGGGCCGTGCTGCCGCCGTAGGAGAAGTAGGCTACGAGCGCCTTGGGGCGATCGGGCAGGGCGCCCGGGCCCGCCCCGAAGCGGGAGCTACAGACTCTTACGCCTGAAAGGCGCGTCGCCATACGTTTCATTGGGTCGCTTTCCAGCGGGGGCTTCACGCCCCCGGCGCAAGGGTTGTTTCCGCCCATGCCCCCCGGTTAAGCCCTGGCGCGAAGTCCGTGGCCTGACGCGAAGGCGGCAAGGATGCGAAGGTTGCGAGGACGCGGACAGGCTGGCTTATGCCGTTCGGCTCCGGCCCGGTTTTCCGGGCAGGGACGGGCCGGGGCGGCATCGTGGCCGCCTCGGCGGGCGGAAAGGCAGGGGGCCAAGGGGGCGGCGGGACAGGGGCCCGCAGAGGCAATTAGGAAGTCGAACGTCAATCGGCGGCCGGAGCGGAGCCCTCATCCGGAACGGGGAACGCGTCCGCACCGGGCGCCTCCGCGCCGTCTTCGGGCGGCCCGCCTGAAAACGCATCCGCCGCCGACGCCCCAGCTTCCGGGCCGGGGTCGGGTTCTGCGAGCTCTGGCGCGTCCGCGGAAGCGCCGCCGGGGCCGGCCGGGAGAGCGAGCGGGGCAGTTCCACCGGGGCCGGCCGGAGGGGCTTCCGGCAAAGCGCCGTCGCCCGGGCCCTCGGGCGGCCCGCCTGCCTCATGCGGCCCCCCGCCCGGTTGGCCGGGCCCGTCGTGAATCAGCCCCGCTCCGGGAGTGCCGTCCGGGGCTTCTGGCGCCCCGGGCGCGGGGACCGGGCCGGGAGCGGGCTTCAAAGTTATGTGCTGGAGCTCGCTGAAGGTGCCCAGGCGCATGACGGGACCGAACGTCCCGACGCCCTGCGAAACCAGGAGCTTTACGCCCCCTATGTCGTAACGGCCCCGGAAGTAGGGGAAGTTCCGGCGGATCAGGAGCGTGCCCGGGAAGACCTGGCCCGCGTGGGTGTGCCCGGCGAGGTAGACCTCGATTCCCTCCCCGTCGGCGTACTGGAGGCCCACGGGGCTGTGGTGCACCAGGAGATCTGGAAGGTCGGGGTCGCGGGCGATTTTAGGGAGCTCCCGGTCGAGGCCGAGGTCGTTTACGCGGTGGCCCTGGTTGGTGTTGAGATCCGCGTTCATGTAGTGCATGCCGATCAGGTTAAGCCCGCTCTCCTCCACCCTCTCGGAGAGGAGCGCCCTTATGCCCGCGTTCCGTACGAAGTCCAGGACCTCGTCCGTGTCGACGTAATATTCGTGGTTTCCGGTAGTGAAGTACTGGCGGGCGTCCACGTTCCTGAACTGGTCAAAGACCTCCGGCTTCAAGGCTATGTTCCCGTCCACCAGATCCCCGTTGTAGAGGACGAAGTCCGGCTTGAGCCCGTCGATGGCGGCCAAGGCCTTCCTGAGGTACCCCGCCCCCCTGGCCGGGCCGAGGTGGAGGTCCGGCGCGTGGACTAAAGTTACGGCCTTCCGGAGCCCCGGAACCTCTATCTCGTAACGCGTCACCCTGAAGGACTGGGCGTTGGCGAAGCCGTAGGCGACCAGGGCGAGCGACAGTACGCAGACGGCGCGGGCCGCGGCCTTCGCGGGGAGCTTCTTTACGGCGGCCTTCAGGATCTCCAAGAGCAGGGTCCCGAAGAAGGCGTAGACTCCGAACATGAAAAGGAGGCCCAAAGCCACGAACAGGACGGCGAAGAAGCGGCTGTCCAGCGTGTAGGCCCCACTCATGATGAGGGCCAGGTATCCGCCGGTCCATGCGAAGCCGACCGCCGTCCAGGGCCAGAACCTTTTCAGGCCCATCCACTTCTTCATGCGCCAGGGCGTGTAGACGAGCGAAAGCGCCAGAAGGGCCATCACGGCAAGAAACATGTGTCGCGTCCTCCCTGCGGCCGAAAGGCGGGGCCGACGGCCCCCGCCGCGGCCCACGGCCGGAAGGCCCCGCGGCGGCTGTAGAAGCTTTCGGGCGGGATCATAACACATAACGGACGTTTCGGCCCTGTGCGGAACAAGGCGTTTCCGCTCCTTAAGGCCATGCCGGGCGTAACGGGGAGGTCCGTCCCCGAAAGCGGAGGCTACGCCCCGCCAAGATCCGGGGTATTGGAAACTGCCGGAGCGCTCCGCCCTTCTGGACGGCTGGGGTTGATTCCGGCTTCGATCGCGGGAGGGCGGCGACATGCCCCGCCGACACGGCGGTTACGCCGCAAAACGAAGTATGATCCCACTGTAAAAACTCACCCTCCACCCTTCCACCCTCCCTTTGAGTTCCGGCGCAAGAGAGTGTTTGCAAATAAG
>JAIRZX010000329.1 GCA_031267005.1 Deltaproteobacteria bacterium | reverse complement strand
TGCATGACCGGGGGCACGGCCCAGGAGGGGCGCTTCAGGGAATTCGCCCTGCGCGAGGACCGCGCCATAGCCGAGATCTGCGTCCCATACCTGGACTCCCTCGAATTCATGAAATAGGCCGCAGCAAAAGCGCGGCAAAGCTGCGCTGCCGCCCCCCCGGCCCGGCCAGCGTCAGAAATTCCGGTTCCATGACCCCCTTCGCCATCGCGGCCCTGTCCGCGCTCTCCCTCGCCCTCTTGCTTTCCCTCGCCATGGCCGCGCCAGCCCGGGCGGAGGGGGGCTGGACGGCCTACGACAGCTCCGGGGACATCGCGGGGCCGTGGAATATCGCCTTCACGCTCCGGTACCCTTCGTTCTTCACGAGGATCCCCCTCAGGGAGCCCGCGAAAATCCCGGCAGGCGCGGACGGCCCCGACGGGCCGGACGGAAGCGGCCGCCCCGCCCGGACGCCCGCAGAGCTTCTGGTCCTGGCCGCCGTAGAGCCTACGAACGGCTGGCAGGTGCTTTTGTCCGCCGGCCTCGGCGCCCTGGATCCTGAGGATAAGGCGGTTATCGGGAGCCGGGGCTTCCCGGCTTTCTGGGACGGCTTGGGGAGGAAGCTTTCGGCCGACGCCGGCTACGCTTTTGACGCGGCGGAGCGCTTTTCCTTCCAGGGCCTCGAAGCCGCCGACGTCCACTTCTCCGCGGCTGCGGACAAGGACGGCGGCGGCCCCTCGCGGTCATTCGTCTCGCAGCGCTTCGTATTGAAGGGGGACGAGAACATAACTCTCGCCTGCCGCTTCGATTTCCTTTGCCGCGACGAGACCCGGGCTTACACGCCGCGCGACAACCCGGTGGCCAGGGACTGGGGCAAGCCCTTTTTCGACTCGCTTCGGGTAAAGGGCTAGCCCGTCACCACGCCGCGGACCGCCGCCGGGATTGCCCGGATGCCGGAACCGCGAGGGAGCCCGGCTTCCGCCGACCCCTCCGCCCGGGCCAGCGTCAAGCCGCTTTCGCGGCTCCATTCCTCCTTCCTCGCCCCCGCTCCCCTCCTCCTTACTCACATCCCGTCATCGGTGCTCCGCCAAGCTCTGCTGGTGTCCTTGCGCTCAGGTGTTTCCCGGCGGCAAGCCGGGAGGGCTCGGCGGCAAGTCCCGGCGTCCGGCGGCGCGAGAATCCTCCATGCCTTCCGCGGCCCGCGCCAGTGCGGCGCCCCCCCGTCCTCAACACGAAACCAGACGGGGCAACTGCGCCTCCCGGCTTGACACCGTAACGCCGGAGTAGGAAGATCTGGAACGTCAAACGCAACCGGACTCGCGCGCAGGGAGCCGGAATAGTGCCTTTTCCGACTGCGGGCCGAACCGCTCCTCCGCACGCCGCCCAGCGCCGCGCGGTTGCCCGACTGGCTCCTTTCGGCCGGGAAAAGGATGCCCGACGTCCGGCATGCAAAAACGGCGCCGCAGTTGCCATGACCAAGGCGCTGGCGCCTTCGCCCTTCCAAGCCATGCTCCTTCCCCCTCCGCGCCGAATCGGGAAAAATGCGCCCTGACGGTCGCGCCCGCCGGCTTGCGGCGTCGCGAGGCAAGCCCCCATGAAGCCCTCCGCCCCCCTCTCTGCTCTCGCCCCAGCCCTGGCCGCGGCCCTGGCCCTCTCCGCCTCCCCCCTCTTCGGCCAGGACGGCTGGCCGGTTTTCGACAGCTCGGAGGTCCAGCCGCCCGGCCAGGGACTCTCTTTTACGGCGCGCTATCCCCCCGCCTTCACGAGATCGCCGCAGGCCCCGGTCCCCGACGCCGCCCCCGCCGCCGGGCAGGCGGGAGGGGAAGAGCTGTCCGAAGCGGACAGGGGCAGACCGCCTGCCCCGTTGCAGTTCTTTTTCGGCGAGATCCCCGGCACGGGCAAGCGCGTGACGATGCAGGCGGTCTTGGGGAGGCTCCGCCCCGACGACAAGGAACTCATGGAATATTTCGGCCCCGAAGACTACTGGGAGGCCATGGGCCAGGAGATGGGCCGCGGCCTCGGCTCCTTCCGGGGGGCCAAGCCGTTCGAGTTCAGGGGCCGCCGGGCGGCGGATCTGAACTACGACTGGAGCCGCAAGGACGAAGACGGCGGGGAGCGGACCTATCTATCTGTCCGCAGGAGCGTCATGGCGGGCGACGCGCTGATATCCTTAGTCTGCACCTTGCGCGCACCTTCCTCCGACGTCCGGGCGGAGGGCCTTCGCCCGGGCGAAGGCCCTGACTTCTCGCGATACTGCACGCCTTTCCTCGAGTCCCTGGCGCTCGACGAGAAGGGCTCCCGTCCCGGCGTCCGACAATGACGGACATCGCCTCAACCTCGGGAGGCCATCCTATCGCCTCAACCTCGGGAGGCCATCCTATCGCCTCAACCTCGGGAGGCCATCCTGACGCCTCAACCTCGGGAGGCCATCCTATCGCCTCAACCTCGGGAGGCCATCCTGACGGACCTCCCCGCCGCCAAATCCCTCGGCGCTATGCCGCCGCGGCCCCAGCCTCCCTCCCCCGGCGCCCAGGAAGGCCCGGCCCCGCCGCGAGCCCGCCGCGAGCCCGGAGCGAGCCCGGAGCGAGCCCGGAACCGGACGGCTACAGCGGAAGGATCTCGGAGACGGGAACCGACACGTCGTCCTCGAGGTCTATCATGGCGTTCACGAAATACGCCTTCCGGTATAGCCCCAGGCTTTCCGGGCCTATGCGGCGCACCCCCACCCTCCCCGACTCCAGGAGGCTTTCCCACTTCACCCCCCGGAGCAGAAAGCCCTCGGGCGTGAAAAACCCGCCGTCCCCCTCGAAGACCAGGTTGGCGATGGACGAGTCCGTTAGCCCCCCGTCCCGCACCAGGACGAAGTCCGACGCGCCGCAGGAAGCCTTTAGGGCGTCCAGGGCCGAACGGTCGAGGAGCTTGAAACGGTAGTCCACTCCGGGATCGGGCACGAGCTTGAGGGTCTCAAGCGAGGGGAACGAGTAAGGGTGGAGCGTCGCCGTCGGCGGGCCCTCCGGGCCGGGGTAGCTTAACCTCGCCCGGTACAGCCCCCCGTCCGGCGGGGTAGGCAGGAAATCGGAGAGGCGGAAGCCCGGCGCCCCTCCGAAGGCCTCGCGCCAAGTCCTCTCGAGCCTCGCCTGGTGCAACCGCAGGTGGCGGTATTCCCCGCCCCGGAGCTTCACTGTCTCAAGGAAGCGCGGCGGGCCGAAAACCCCGCCGCCCGCCGCCCCAGCTTCCCTTGCCGACGTCCGTTCATCCCCTCGCACGGCTTCACCCTTTCGCGGCGGGGCCAGCCCGGCCCGAGGCCGCGCCCGCCCCGGCGGCCGCTGCCTTCCCTGCCAGCGCGTCTCCGGCTTGCACGGCCTTTCCGGACTTCCAGCCCTTCCCGGCATCCGACTCCGCCGCAGCCGCCTCCGGAGCGCCCAGGGCCCATGCCTGCCCGGCCTCCCCCGTCTCCCATGCCTCCCCGTGGCCCATTGCCCCCCCGTGGGCCTGTGCGTCCGGGAGCGGCAGGCAGATCTTCTCCAGCAGCTCCCGGTACTCGTCCTCAGGCCTGCTCATGGCGGTTATGCCGCCTCCGCTCCGGAAGTAGAGCCTCCCGCCCTCCTCCTCCACGAACCTTATCAGCACCCCGGTGTCGAGCGACTCGCCGTCGAACAGCCCGAAGACCCCGGTGTAGTAGCCGCGAGGGATGCCTTCGGCCTCGCGGATGATCCTCAGTGTCGACTCCTTCGGGGCCCCGGAACAGGACCCTGCCGGGGTGAGCCCCAGCATGATCTCCCCCAGGCGGCCCCGCCAGCCGGACGGGAGCGAGCCGCGCACCTCGGAGCTCACCTGCAGAATCTCCCGCTCCCTGGCCCTTATGCGGTCGACGTACCTCCAGCGCCGGACGTGCACCCCCCGCGCGAACATGCTCAGATCGTTGCGGAGGAGATCCACGACCGTCGCGTGCTCCGCCGTCTCCTTGGGATCCGCCAGGATCCTGGACTCCGCGTCCGGGACCGAGGCGTCTATCGTGCCCTTCATGGGGTAGGTGGAGATCTCCCCGTTCTCGACGCGAACGAATATCTCAGGCGAAAAGCACGCGAAGCGCCCGGGCACGTAGAGCCGGTACATGGCACCGGCCCCGCGGTAGATTCCGGCGAGATCCGTGCCGCAGCCCACCGGGGTCCGCGCGGTGAGGTTCACCAGATACGAGTCCCCCCGCAGGAGCCCCCTGCGGACGACCCCGAACCTCCCGGAGTACTCCGCGTAGCTCATGGGGGACGGCGAGAGCGTCCCCGTCCCGGGGGCGGCGGGGGAGGGCCGGGGCGGGGCGTTACCCCTCCCGCGCACGTTGAAATGGAGTTCGTCCGACGCGAATGGGTCGGGCACGATGAGGGCCTCGGTCTTCTCGAAGTCAAAGGCGAACACGAAAGGCCGCCCCCGGGCGCCCAGGCGGTCCATCTCCTCTGCCGCCGTGACGGGATCGGTTCTAGGCATGGAGGCCTCCGTACAGGAAATTCCGGAGAATCTTCGGCCCCTCCGGGGTAAGAACCGACTCGGGGTGGAACTGCACCCCGTGGACGTCCAGCGTCCTGTGGCTCAAGCCCATGACCCGCCCGCCCTCGTCCCTGGCGGTAACGCGCAGCTCCGCCGGGAGCCCCTCCTCGTCAACCAGCCAGGAGTGGTAGCGCCCGGCGTCTATGACGCCGGGGAGCCCGCTGAATATCCGGGTCCCGCGCGCGTTTAGCCCCACGCGGGACCTTACGCCGTGGTAGACGGTCTCGAGGTTCACTAGCCTCGCCCCGAACCACTGGGCAAGGGCCTGGTGGCCCAGGCATACCCCAAGCGTGGGAGTCCCGGGAGCGCAGGCGGCCACCAGCTCCATCAGGTTCTCCGTCTCGGACGGCACTCCAGGCCCAGGCGAGAGTATCACCCGACCGTAGCCCGGCCCCTCTTCGGGTTCCACCAGGTCGTGGCGCCTCACTTCCAGCTCGTCTCCGGGCCGGAGCATGTCTAGTACCGCGTGGGCGAGGTTGAAGGTAAAGGAGTCCCGGCAGTCGAAAAGCAGGATTTTCACCGGGACGCCCCCTTTCCCCAAGGCGCGGAGGGGCCTTGCGGCGGGAGGGGCGGCGCGCCGGGGGCGGCGCTCCTCCGTCCGGGGCCCGGGGGGGACGGGAAGCCGGGGACGCACGGCAGGCTGGCAATGAAGGCGGGGCGGGGCAAGGGGCTCACTTCTGGCACCTCCGGGTAGCATTTGAAATGCCCCCGAGCCAGGCGAGCGGGCCCTGACGCCGCGAAAGCGGGTTTAGCGAGGGCCGGAGCCGTCCCCGCAGGGGGGCGGCTTCAGGCGTTATGTGGCGGGAGGGGATCCCGTGGGACCCCCGCTGGCCCGAAAATTAGCATAAGCCGGGACCTGTGGCAAGGGCATTTCGCGCGCAGCCTCCCCCCCGCTTCCGGTACTGACGGACGAGCTCGGGCGCGCGGGACTCGCTTCAGGCGCCCGAGACCGGCACGCCTCCCTCGGGGCGGCCCTTCTCTGGCCGCCCGGATGGCCGCTACGGCCCGGCAAGGCGCTTTACAGATCGGCTAAAAGCGACTACCGTCGGCATGAAGCCCTCTCGGGGCACCGGAACCGCCCCTCCGGGCGGAAGGACGATCACATGCGCCACGAGTTCGACACAAAAAAAATCTGCCCGAAATCCTTTTCGTTCGACATACTGGACGGCAAAATAGCCAACGTCTCCTTCAACGGCGGCTGCTCCGGCAACACCCAAGGCGTCGGACGCCTCGCGGAAGGCCGCGACGCCCTGGAAGTGGCCAGAACCCTTTCCGGGATCCGCTGCGGGAAAAAGTCCTCCTCCTGCCCGGGCGAGCTCTCCAAGGCCATCTACAAGGCCATGGGCAAGCGGCCGCCGAGAAAGCCCGCCGCCGGCGCCAAGGCCCCCGGGAAGGCCGCGGGGGCCGGCCCGGACAGCTGACCCGCCGCCGCGCGCCTTTCCCTATCGCGCCGCGCGCCTTTCCCTGCTAACGCCACCCCTTCCCTGGAGCCCTCAAGCGGCGTCCCGCTTTTTCCCGAGAAAGCCTGCGCCCGTACGATACTGCCGGCACCCCTCCCCCCCCCTCGCCTGTCGGCTTTACGGCCAGCTTCAACACTCCCCTGGGCCCGGTCCGGGCTTTCTCGGACGGCGAGGCGTTGACCGCCCTCCGCTTCGAATCGCTCGCCCGCGCGGGAAGCCCGACCCTCCGTCTTCTCCCCCGCCCGGGCTCCGGGCCTTCCGGGAGCTGGGAGAATGGCTGGAAACCTGCTTCGGCGGCAGCAACCCGGGGGCCGCCCCGCCCCTGCCCCCTTGCGGGACTCCTTTCAGGCTGGCGGCGTGGAGGCTCGTGGAGCGCGTCCCCTGGGGAAACCGGACCAGCCACTCGGCGCTGGCCAGCGGGCTCGCCTTGGAACCCGGCGGCAACCCCGCCTCCGCCAGGGCCGTCGGCGGCGCGATGGCGGCCAACCCCTTGGCAATCCTCGTGCCCTGCCACAGGGTACTGGCCGACGACGGCTCTCTCGGCGGCTTCGCTTACGGCTTGGAGCTCAAGAAGGCCGTCCTCGGGCTCGAGGGCTACTGCGGACGGAAGCCATGCCGGCCGGGACGCCGAAGGGGCAGACGAGCAACGCGGCAGTTCCGGACGCCGGAGTCCCTGACGCGGTAGGCCGGGGAGCGTCCGCTTACCGCCGGACCGGAGGCCTGGTGAGCCGAAGCGGAGGAATTCTCCGGGCCGGAGCGCTGGGCCACCGCCGACGCGCCGGACCAGGCCGCCGGCCTTCGGGCGAAAACTGTCCTCTGGAGCATGGAGGGCGCACCACGCGCCGACGTCGCAAAGCGCTTCAAGGGGAGCGAGTAAACCGTCGCGGGCTGGAAGCACCTCTTCCTCCCCGGCGGCCCGGAGGCCGTGCTCCCCGACGGCCCGGAGGCCGTGCTCTTCGACACCGACGGCGGCCCCGCGGGACGGGCTCGCGCCTTTCTTGCCCCTCTCCCCGGCAGGCGGACCGTTCGTCAGCGCAGACGCTGGCGGAAGCGGCCGGGCCCCCGCTGGGCTGGACCGCGAAATTCCCGTTCCAGGAGGCCACGAGCCGACCCGCGTTCCTTCGTGCCGCCAGCCCGCTTTCATTCGTGCCGGATGGCGGCGACCCTAAGCGCCTCATCACGAAATCCTTTTCAGTGCACCCGGGCCATTGGCGCACGCTGTGCGGCATTCACGTTCCATGGACCTGGGCGCAGGAAAACCGACATGAACGCGCAGGGCCCCGAGCGCGCCTGGCCCTACGCGGCCCCTTCCGTAAACCGTCAGTTCCTGGCGCTCCCGCGCGCCCCTCCTGGGAAGAGAGGCGCGCGCGTTGGCCCAGGCGGCCGGGATAGCCGCCTGGGCCGGATAAACACGCCGGGTGGAAACTTACGCGCGGGATCCCGCCAGCGCTTGGCGGCGCAGCGCCTTTCAGGCTGACGTGAAGGCCGGCCCTCCCGACTCCGCAGGGTTGAGCCAGCCGGATTTTTACGCTCCGGCCAGCCCCCTCTCCGCGGCACGTCGCGCGTCTACCGCCTCAGATCTTCCAAAGGCCTTCCCGGGACCTTCCCCGTCCTTCCCCGGCCGTCTCAGGGTTTCCCCGTCCTTCCCCGGGCTTTCCCGATCTTTCCAGAGCCGGCCCTAGGATTCTTCGGGGCGATTTGCGGGCCGCAACTGTTGCTGGTATAATGTTAAGCGTTAAGTGCCCTGCCTAGAGGACTCCACCCGCCAGGCAGGAACTTCAACCCTGCCCCCCCCGCGCCGGGGCGCCCGCGCCCTCGCCCGCGAACTCCAGTATTCACTAAGCGCCCCCGTTCCGGGGACGCTACGGGACGGAGGAAAAAATGGCTGGCCGCTCAACAACGGGCCGCAGAGAATCCGCGTCCACCCGGAAAACCGGCGCTACTGGCTCCCGGTCGGCCCCGGCGCGAAAAGCCGTGTCCGGCCGGGCCCAAAAGTCCGTGCCCGTTACGCTCAAGGCCAAGGGCAGACCCGTCGAGGCGAAGAAGCCCAAGCCCGCTTCCTCCTCGCCCAAGGCGGCCCCCTCCGTCCCGAAGAAGCTCGGACCCGCTTCGGCCAAGGCCAAGCGCTTCGCGGCGGGGACGCCCAAGCCCGCGCCCGCAAGCAAGGCCAAGCGCTTCGCGGCGGTGAAGCCCAAGCCCGCGCCCGACGGAAAGGCCAAGCGCTTCGCGGCGGTGAAGCCCAAGCCCGCGCCCGACTGCAAGCCCAAGCCCTTTAGCGCGAAGACACTCAAGCCCGCTCCCGCGTCCGCCCCCGACGCGTCCAGGCCCGAGCCCGGACGGAAGGCGATGCCCGTCCAGGCTTACGCCCCGGCGAAAACCAAGCCCGTTCCCGCGAAGGAGGCCAGGCCGGCCCCTTCCGGCAGAAGGCCTGCTCCCCCGAAAGAGTCGGTTCCCGCCAAGGGTGCCCGGCAGCCGTCCCCCCAGGCCTCTCTCAAGTTTTTGCGGCATGCCGCATCCGGAACCGCCGCCGAAGCCGAAACCCGCCCGGACGCCCGGACGCCCGAGGCCGCTGGCGCGCTTCAGTCGGGAGAGATGTTGAGGCTTTCCGGTTTCGGCTCCGGTCCGGGAAAGGCTATCGCCGCGTCCGCAGGCGACACCCTCGAGCTCTGGCGGAAACTCTCTGGCGTGGTCGAGTCGTCCGGCCTGCCAAAAGAGGCTATAGCCGTGCTCATGAGAATGACCGGGTTAGATGGCGAGGAAGTGGCGACCAGCATAGGGGTCGACGGGGACTTCGTCGACGACAGCGTCGACCGCTTCATGGCCGGTGGGCCGACGGCCTTCACGGGCTTCCACCCCGCGGAAGGCCGCCCCAAGTCCGAGCCGGGCTCGGGGCCCGCCGAAGACGCTCCGGGGGACCAGCCTGAGGCCCCCGCCGATGCAGTCGGTCCGCCCGCAAGCGAGGGCGCTGGCCCGTCCGGCTCCGACCCGGAGGCGGGCGGCCGGGACGCTTGCGGCCAGCCGGACGAAGGAGGGGCGCCGGACGCCGCCGAGTCTCCTGAATACCTGGATGCCCGTGCGCGCATCATGGACCTCATCGACACGCAGCCGCCTCCCGGATGGCCCCGCTGGACCATACCCTCCATCGCGCGGGTGCTAGGCATACCGGAGCGGCTGGCCGCCTCCGTCGTCAGGAAGGAGGGTCTGCGGCTGGAGAAGACCATGATCTCCCCCAGCAACGCCAAGCTCCTCACGGAGATGGAGACCCTCGAAATGTGGGTTAGGGGCGGCGAGCCGGACCACGTCTCGCGCGTGCGCGCGGCGATGATCCTGGAAAGCCTGGACGGAGTCCCCCCCTCCGATACCGCCCGCCGCTTCGGCGTGACCACAACGACTGTCGCCAGCTGGAAAACCCGCTTCCTGAACGCCGGGGCGGAGGGCGTCCGCTGCAAGCCCAAGGGCGGCATCACGAGCAGGGCACACTTTTTCCTCAAGACCAAGCCGCCTCAGGCGGCGGCGACCTGGACCGCCGAAGCGCTGGCGACGGCGCTCGGGGCCCCCCTGGCCTGGGCCGAGAAGTTCATGTTCGTGGAGAGGATCCGGGAGGACGCGAAGCGCGGGTAGCCGGCCGGGTACCGGCCAAAGCCCCTCGGCCAGGCCCGGCGCCGGGATCCGTCCCGCCGAACCTTCCGCGGCGTACGGAAAAGGCATCGCCGGAAAGGGAACCGCCGAAGGGAGCGACCGGAAGGAGTCGCGGGAGGGGGCGAAGGGTTGCGGACGGGATTGGCCCCTGCGAGCGCTCCGCTTTCCGGCGTTCCCAGTCCGCCGAAACGTAGCCGTTCTTTTTGGATGCCATCCGCGCCAAACGCGGCTCCGGAAGCTGCGCCACCGTCGAGCCCGCCGGCCCGAGCTGGCCTGAACGCTGCCGCGCGGGCGGCGTCCGGCCCCGGCGCGCGAAGTTCGCCTTCGGCGCTCGGCCTTCGGCGCTTGCCACTTTGCCGGTTTCGGGCACGGGCGCAGGCCGCCGCGCCTTGTTTCGCCGCCCAACACGTCCATGTCGGCTTTCAACCACCCCGGCCCATGAAACGAGGATGCTTCATAACGTATGCCCTTGGCCGAGCTGCACTGGAATAGCGTTTCACGGTTTTTTGTGGACGCTTGCTCCAGCGCGTTTCCCCATAGAAACGCCGCCGACGCTTTCGGGCTGGCCGGCCCGAAGGGCCGGGCAGCCGTAAAGCCGGAGAACCGGGGAACCGGCATGGAGGCCGTCAAAATTTTCTCTTCCAGGGCTCGAGGGCTCGAGAACCCGGGAGCTTGGCGGCTTGAAGGTTCGAGTTCCCAACTTGCTCTGATGCCAAGGGCGCCGACGAAATGAGCCGCAAGGGCCAAACAGCATGGTTCGGCGTCCGCGGCGCGAACGCGTAAGCGGCCCGCCGGGATATCCGCCAGTTGCCCTGGCGGCAGCGGTGAAGGATACGAGGCATCAGGAAGCCCCCCTACGGGCCTAATCCTTCCGAGCGCCGCGCCGGCCCGGCGCGAGCATTTTAGCGCGGAGCCCAAGAAGCCATCTTCCGAGACGGTCTCCCTCGCCGCGGACGGCTTCGGAGATCTCTTGCCGAAGGCTCGGGGCCAAGGCGCACGGGAACGGCACGAAAGATGAACTTGGCCTTCCAGGCCCCGATCCGCTGCAAATTCAAAAAAATCCCTCCGCCGCTTCCGCCTTCCGCCCTTGGGCCCATACCCAATTTCTTCAAACCAGCTCCGGCGTTCCGGTTCCGGCGGCGCCCGCGTGACTAAACGGGTCGAAAGCGCTATAATGCGTCACCGGAATTAGGAGGCCAAATCCTTGACGCCCGAAATGGATCCACCAAACTGCACTGAAGAGGCCCTGGACCTTATGAAAGGCTGGGCCGCCGCCGACGGACCCGACGCGGCCCTGTCGCGCAGGGCTAAGTTCGTCCTCGGAACCCTGGAAGGGCTCTCGGACTCCGAGGCCTCCGTCCGGGCGGGGATTGACAAAAAACTGGGCGCTAAGTGGAAAATGCGTTTTGACGCCCTGGGCCCGAAGGGGCTTCTGGACAAATCCAAACGGCCGGGAAGGGCCCCGTCCCCCCCCTACAACGAGGCGCGCGATACCGTGCTCGGGCTCCTGGGGAAGGAGCCTCCCGGCGGAAGGGGCTCCTGGTCCGTGGCGGGCGTGGTCCAGGCGCTCAAGCTCCCAAGGAGCTTGGTCGTGAAGATCCTCGGGAAGGAGGGAGTAACCATCGGACGGCAGAAGGCCACTCGCCGCGCTCGGACCGCCTCCTCATCCTCCGCATCATCATCCTCCGCATCATCATCCTCCGCAGCCTCCGCAGCCTCCGAGGAGTCAGTGGCGGCCTTGAAGGCTCTGGCCGTCGGCGGGTCCGGCCCCGTCGCGGCCTTACGTGCGAAAACCGTCTTGAAGATAATCGACGGGTGCAGCTACAAGGAAATAGCTTCTGAGCTGGGCACGGCTCCCAGAGCGACGGCGAAGTGGGCCAAGGCTTTCGCTTCCAAAGGCGCGGAAGGCCTCATCGACCGGTCCACGAAGAAGGGGACCAGGCACGAGGCCGTCCGGAGCCGGGTTCTGGAGCTCCTGAAGAGCCCCCGCCCGGACGGCAGCCCCGGATGGAGCACGGAGTCCCTCGCCCTGAAGCTCGAGCTGCCGATTTACGGCGTCCGGAAAATCCTCAACGAGGAGGGGATCCGCCTGCAGCGGCCCGAGGTCCTGGCCCAGACGGCCGCCGCCGGCGCCCGCCCGGAATCCGACATGGAGACGCTGAGGCTGTGGGCGGGCGGCGGCAGCCCGGACGAGCTCATTTCCGGCAGGGCGAAGTCAGTTCTCGGGCTCTTGGAGGGGTTAAGCGCCAAGAAGGCGGGCGAGCTTTCCGGCTTCAAAGGCATAACGGCCCTGAAATGGCTCAGGAGCTTCTCGGAGAGCGGGCCCGACGGGCTCCGCAACGCTCCTCCGGCCAGGAAGCCAGCGGCGGTAACGCTCCGGGACGACGAGCTGGAAAAGCTCAGGCGCGTTGCCGAGGGGGAGGGCGGGGACCACGCGGTCGCGCTCAAGGCGAAGGTCGCCCTCCTGAACCACGGGAAGACGCCCCGCTCGGAAATCGCCAACCGCGTGAACTTGACCCGGCAAACCGTCAGCGTCTGGCTGAAGCTCCTGGCAAAGGACGGGCTCGACGCCTTTTTGTCCCCGAGCCGGGCACGCCCCCCCAAGCGCGTCGTCCGCACGGAAGCGGACATGGCGGATCTCCGGCGGCTTGCAGGGGGCGCCGCCCCGGACCAGGCTACTGTCAAGAAGGCGAAGATCGTCTTGATGAGCTTGGAGGGATATCCGAACTGGAAGGTCGCGAAACTCGCCAACGTGGACCCGTCCAGGGTCGACACCCTCAAGAAGCTCTTCGCCGAACACGGCCCTGCCGGCCTTGTCGCGACTCGCCGGGACGCGTCCGACGCGGCTCCCGGCTCCCCGCGGCAGACGGGTGTGGCTCCCGGCGCCCTGCGGCCTGCCGATGCGGCTCCCGGCGTCCAGCGGCAGACGGGTGTGGCTCCCGGCGTCCAGCGGCAGGCCGAGGCTGCGCCGGGCGCGGTTGCCCCCGACGTCGGCGCGGCGGAGGAGGATGGGGGGGCGGGCTCCGCCGCCCCGGCCACCAAGGCCGCTCCGGATCCCGTTCCCTCGCCCCCAAACCGTCGGCCGATGCCTGGAACAGGCAGCCTGGACGCGGTTCTGGAGGGATTCCGGCGGCTCGGAGGAAAGAACGCCCCTGACGCCGAGACTGCCCTCGGGGCCCGCGCGGCTTTCTTGATCCTTGCGGGCCGGCCGGTAGAGGAGATAGCGGGGCTCGGCAAGGATGGCCTATTCGGGCCAGA
>JAIRZX010000229.1 GCA_031267005.1 Deltaproteobacteria bacterium | reverse complement strand
CGCCTTTCCCCTCGCGGCCTCCAGCTGCCCACCTCATGCTCCCTCCGTAGCCGCCGCCTCAGTCCGTTTCTCTTGATCCCCGATACCCTGCCAGTCTGACGCTGCCTCCCCAAGCCTTTTTCTGCCTCCTTTGGCACCCGCCCCCAGCAGATTGCGGGTAGCTAGCCATCCCTTTCCTCCCTCCGGCGCCGCCAGCCACGATCCCACTCTACATCTTGCGCCTGCCCCCCCCCAAGTCTCCGCTTACATCCGGTGCCGCCCTTGCCCAGGCCGCTTCCCGTATCCCCCTCCCTAAAGCTCCTCTCAGCCGCCTCCGCGAGCCCGCCCGAAACTAAAATGCCCCTCCGCCTCAGGCCTATGGCCGGGCGGAAGGGCATCTCATTCTTTCGGCGGCCGGGTCCGCAGGGGCCGGGACCGTCCGTCCCGGAAGAGGCTTTGGGGCCGGCGCAAGCTTGGGGGCCGCAGGCGCCCGATTAGTGTCCGGGCTCCGCTTACGGCGCTTATTAAGCTTATCCGCCCTTACTTAATAGTGAAGTGGAGGGAGGTCCCGTAGTCAGTCTTGTCGCAGACGGCCAGATCCGGGTAGGGCTCCTCGTTGCGGACGGTAATGAGCCACTCTCCCGGCACCAGGGGCACGAAGTTGAACTTGCCGCCCGTGTCGGTGACGGCGGTGAAGGCCTTGGAGTCCTGCGACCCCGTGAGCTTGTCGAAGCCCGCGTATCGGGCCGAGACCTCGGCCCCCCGGAGCGGCTGGCCGTTGAAGAGCACGGTCATGGGAACGGCCGTCCCAACTTTGGCGGAGGCGGGGTTCACTCCGGGGACTATCTCTATGGGGAGCCCGGCCGGCTCCGTCGCCGCCTTCCCGCTTCCGGGGGCGCCCACGATTACGACGCCCTTGGCGTTCTCGATGTAACGGCCGCAAGAGGCGGCCCCGGGGGTCTCGTTCTTGGGCTTCATGGACCAGCCGCCGGAGGGAGTCTTCGTCCAAAAGATCGGCTCCACGTCCGCAACGGCCAGATAGGTCCCCTCCTTGGCCGGCTCGGAGCTGCTCCATTTGTAGTTGGGATCTCCCGGGGTTAAGGCCATCTCCCCGTCCGGGCCGACCAGCTTCACCTTGAAGAAGGGGTACTCCTCGGCGGGGATGGCCTCAAGGGTCGGGTAGCCGTGGCCGTAGCCGACCACGAAGGGGAACGGCTTCCCGGCCTCGGGATTCACGGCGTCCGTCCACATGTCATGGGCCAGGATCGGCCCCGAAAGGCAAAAGAACGCGGCGAGGGCCGCCGCCAACTGGGCAAAAGGTCTTCTCATGTTTTCTCCAATGGTTAGGCGCGGCGGTTCGCCGCGGTTGCTGGCGCGGGCCGGGGGGTCCCCCCTGCGGGAACGGCGCGGCCAAGCCCGCTCCGGAAAGCTGCAAACCCCCTGCGGGACAACCTCTCAGGCGCTTCCACAGCCGCCTTAAAGGGCCAATCGGGCTTAAGGGTCGCCCGCGAGACTCCGTAGGCGGCGGAAAAGGCCCGGTTCGGTTGAGGGCGAGGTCGGCATTTGCAGGAAAAGGGCGCGAAAAAACTAACTGCGGCAAATTCTTTTCATGCGGAAAACCAGAAATTGGAAAATTGAAAAAATGATAAAAATCTAAAAAATATTGGAAAAGGCAAAAAAAAAGGCCTCCGGCCCTCCTCCCTAAGGAGGCTTGCCAGAGGTCTTCGTGACCAAAATCTTTAAATATATCAGGGACTTGCCCCGAAATCGCCGACCCGGACCGGATGCCGACGTCCAGGATGCCGATTTTGCCCGCGCGAGCCCAAAGCTAGCGGGCCGCCTCCGGCGGCCCCGCGATCCCGGCTCCTGCAGGGACCTTTAACGGCTTAATGCCGGCTTGAGTCCGCCAGCGCAACGGTCTACGATAGCAATTTCTTCCCGCCTGAGCAATACCCCGTAGACGCTTGCGGACGCGCGGCTTCCGCGCGTCCTTTCCAAGAGACCCGCCATCCCGCGCTCCTTTCAAGCTAGCCTCCTGCAATACCGTCCGCTGGACCCGGACCCATAGGTTCCGGGCGCCTAGCGGGCGCCTAAGGCCGCTTAGTATTTGACGCCAAGGCACCTCGCTTCTTTCCCGCTTCCGGCTTCTTTCCCCCTTCCGGCTTCTTTCCCGCTTCTCTTTACGTTTCGCCTCTTCCCCCCATCGCCAATATGGCTTGCCTTTCGAAAACCCGCCCAGCCTTTCCGCCAAGTTGCCCCGCCTTTCGACCCCCCGCCGCTCTTTCGGCGCCCTGGCCAGCCTTTACGCCAAGTTGCCCCGCCTTTCGGCATCCTGCCGCTCTTTCGGCACCCTGGCCAGCCTTTCCGTCTTGGAAAACGACCCCGCACCCAAGCAAACGCCATTCCCGCTGAATCCCAGCCGCCGCCCGCCTCCGTTCCCGTTCCCGTTCCGTCCGCTCCCTCCGGAACCGGCTCGCCTAGCCGATTTGATGCAGTTCCGGCCTGAAATTCGATACGGTTCCGGATAACACCGATCGCCGCAAGCCGACTGGCATCCTTTCTTCCAAAAGATCATTTTCCTCATAACTACCGTATCCCATACGGCTTCCATGAATCCTTCCAAGCGTTTTCCCCTTAAATGCCATGCTTGCGGCCCCTTTAGGCCCGCGCCTAACATCCGCGTATTCTATGCCTTTCCGCGTCCTGAAGCTGTTTCCTGTTCCGCTCGGACGTCATCCTAAGCCGAAGCCCGTCTTCAAGATTGCGGCTTTTTTTAGCAAATAGTCCTCAAACACTTGCCTGGTACGGTTATTCAAAAAACTGACCTCGCGCGAGTCGCTTCCAGGATGCGCTTTAAGCCTATCGGGATGCCCTAATGCGCGCAAGGGATGCATTCCGGGATGCGCATTGCGGCGAAAATGGATGTCTGCCTTCCAAGAGGTCGGATGCAAGGACAACGCAAACAAGCATTGGCATCCCGCCGGGGTCCATCGCCGCAACCGATCGCCCTGCGTTTCCGGAACTCCGGAAACCCTTTGCATCCGGGCCGGATGCCCTTCCGGGAAACCCTCCCGCCGGATGCTTTCCAGGCTTTCCCGCCGCCCTGTCATCCGTATCTTCCCTGCCCCCCGCTCGCCCAGGTCGTCAAAACCCGCGTTGCCGGATGGCTTCGCGATTAAGTTTACATCCACTAAAAGAACCGCGTCTTTTTCAGCAGTTTTCGAACATTTTCCGAATCTTTTCACACGTTACTGCGCGTTTTTGATATAATCTCAGCCGCTTTCCTCTTAACTACGCTTCCGCGCATCCGCCGCGGTCGCTAAATATCCGGGAACCCGAACGCGCAGGCTAGCGACACACGCAGAGGACGGCCTCCCCTTATGGCCCCTGGCAAGAAGAACAAGGATAAGGACACGCCGCCCTCCGGCCTCGCGCCCGAGGACGAATTCATGGCGGTGGCGGCTGACGTGAAGGGCCTGTGCCCCGACGGCTTCCCCCTGGAACTCGTCAGGGACTACTGGAAGTGCTTCTTCGGCTTCGTGGTGGACTTCCGGAAGACGGCCTCACGGGCCGACCAGGGCGGCCTGGACTCCTCCCAGCTGGAGGATCTCCTGGGCTCGCTGGCCCACGCCCAGAACGGTCTGAACTTGAAGTTGCTCCGGAGCGAACTTGCCAACTACGACCAGACGCCCCTCATAGCTAAAAAAAAAAGGGAAGCAAAGGCCCGCGGCGAAATCGTTAAAATCTACCGATGGGCCCCGCGAACCCTGATCACCTGCTCGGGGCCGGTAACCTTCTCGCGCCTGAGCCTTATCCGCTCACGCGGCTCCGGCGAGCGGGAGCGGGCCCCCTGGACCAGCTGGGAGATGGCCTTCCCCCTGGACGAGGCGATGGGCACCAGCCGGCTCCCCTTCAAGATGACCTGCCGGGCCATGCTGGAGATAAGCCGCCTCGCCGCAATGACGCTCTCCTACGACGCGGCCCGCCAGACGCTCGCCCGGGAGCGCTTCATCGCCATTACCGGCGTCACCATCCGCGCCGTCGCCAACCGTCTCGGAGAACTGGTGCTCTCCGGCGACCTCGCCAGGGCCTCGGCGGCCTGGAACGAGTGGCACTTGCCCGGCAGCCCGCCTTCGGCCGCCCCAGCTGCCTCCGTCCCAGTTTTGGCCGCCCCCCCAGCCTCCGTCCCCGGTTAGGCCGCCCCCGCAGCCACCGGCCCCCGTTCGGCCGCCCCCCCCGCCACCCCCCCCCCCCCCGCCCCCCCCCCCACCCCCCCCCCCCCCCCCCCCGCGCCGCGCGGGGCGGGAGGAACTACAAATGAAGACGCACAGGTAGAGAGTGAGACGGCATGAGAAGAGGACACAGCACTGTACTGTGGGTTTAGTTTTGTTTGGTTTTCGTCCTGCGGGAATCAGGATGAGTGACGTTTTCAATTTGTCATGGTTGAGGGGATGTTTGTGGTAGTAGTGTTGTAGTCTCGCAGGCAGTACACAGCTCTATGTAGTTTAGAGTTGCATTCAGTCTCATTTTCCGGTGTCATGGTTTCCGGGAAAGTTTCTCCTACTCTTTTCCTCCCGTCCTTGCAGCCACTCACTGATAACAGAGTCTGGAAGTGATTATGCAAGGAGTGTTTGAAACGTTTCAAGGATTTCAGTAGCACCCACTTCTCTGTCCACTGGGTTCACAGCGGGCAGTATGGAATTGCAAATAAAATGGCGGGCGGCTTATTTGCAAGAAATAACGCATTTACTCGTATAGTGCAGTGCAGTGCGTTTGCCTGAACAAAAGCCTGGTTCTTCAGTGACGTAACGAATTTTGTAAAAGCCGAACCTTCTCAATGGAAGAGACTACAGGGGCTGAGACTAAATCCCTTGGCGCTACATTCACAATCGGTCAGGTTCTAGATAAATATGAAGCGCTGGTAGGATTGTAATTTGCAAGGGGAAACGGAAGAAATCTAGAAGAAACAGCCCTAATGAGTTAATCGAGCACAAACCCTTCATTTACTGTCCTTGGACTGAACTCAGGTTCCCGGGGTGAGAAGCGCCTGAGTTGCGGATGCTTGGGACCTCGCAAAGCGCCCTGTTGTGACTGCCTCCTCCACATAAACATTTCAGAGCGAGTTTTGTCGCTGTCCGGATGGCAGAACTGGGTGTGTCGCGGTGAGGTTTAATTAATAACAACCAGCTCGTCTGTAGGTTGGTTTAACTTTTGTTATTTTAGTTGTTCCAGTTTAATGATTGCAGTAATTATCGGCCTACACTTCGCGAATAATCCATGTCGCCACCAAGGCAAGGCTAGGCGCTCGTTCTAAATCACACGTACAGAATAGGCGAGTCCATCTGATGCTGAAAAGGAGGCGCAGTTGCGTGTTCACGTCAGAAGTGGGGGAGGGGAGTACCACAGAAGGAGGTTCGGTAGCGGAATTGAGTAGTTCTTAGTTATGATTTATAAGTACGTCATTTGATATTATATTATGTTATAAAACTAAAACTAAACCCCGTGACCTCAGTCCGCGAGCGAACTATACCGACCTAGCGACTACCGCTTGTCGGCGAAGTTAGTGCAAACTTTTGCTGATAGAGGGTGCTTCGTGGTCAGCGTGACGGAAACCTACGGCCGTATTCTCGGCTTTGTAGACCAGATATTATGTTATATCACATCACGTTGAGTATGTTATATTCTCCATTGTTGGTAAAATAATCGTCTTCAGACATATCATCCCACTGAAAATGTTGCCAGAATTGTTTAGAATAACACCATCCGGTTTTCATTTCTTTGGATTCCGCAACAATATTTCCACGGAGCAAGCACAGATGAATTGGAGTGCCGGAGCTGACACTTATTTTAAAGAGAGGGATGTCAAAAATAGGCTGCGTGGCCTAAGGGCAAAGGGGTGTGAGGTTGCGATCTCAAAAGAATATATTTTTCGAAGTTTGCCTCTTTAGAATATTTGAACAGTTATATGGCATACGAACCGCCTCTGTGGTCTAGTGGTCAGAGTTCTTGGCTACAGATCCGGATGCTCGGGTTCGATTCCCGGCACTACCAGAAAAAAAGTAATGGGTCTGGAACGGGGTCCACTCAGCCTCGTGAGTACAGCTGAGGAGCTACTTGACAGAAAAGTAGCGGCTCCTGTCTAGAAAACCGAGAATACGGCCGTAGGGATCCGTCACACTGACCACGTGGCACCCTCAATCCGCAAAAGATGGCAATCACTTCGCCCACAAGAGGCGGACGCTCGGTCGGTATAGTTCGCTCGCGGACTCAGACCAAGGAGTTTTAGATGGTATACGAGTTATGAACAAACGAGCATGATTAATATTTTGTGATATGCATTAGTAAACTGTGTTTTATTTTTTTTTATATCGAATATACCCTATATGAGTACTGCCTATATCGGTATGCAGTTGGTACTGTACTTACATATCTTCACTTGTATTAGACAATTTTGGTAATTTTAGATAATGAAATGGGTGTCCAACTGTGTGACTGCAGTGTGCAGCATGTCATTGCTCTTATCTAAAATACGGTTCCCACTTAGCACTGCTCTTCAGGAACCGGTCGGATCCTGAATGTTTGCGTCGCCTGACCATGCCAAATTTAATGGAAATACGTTTAGTGCTCGTTCGTTTAAGTCATAATGGGAAGGATTTGAAAGCAAGAGGTAGTGGCCTATCGGAAGTGATAAGACGTGAGCGGAGAAAGTGGGGGAAATGATGAGGAAGTTCCGTCGCCAAGACCGCCTCTGTGGTCCAGTGGCCAGAGTTCTTGACTACAGGTGCAGGGGTCCCGGGTTCGATTCCCGGGCACTACAAAAAAGTAGTGGGTCTGGAATGGGGTCCACTCAGCCTCCTGAGTACAACTGAGGAGCTATTTGATAGAAAAGTAGCGGCTCCTGTCTAGAAAAGCGAGAATACGGCCGTAGGGATCCATCACGCTGACCACGTGGCATCCTCTATCCGCAAAAGTTGGCA
>JAIRZX010000227.1 GCA_031267005.1 Deltaproteobacteria bacterium | reverse complement strand
CCCTCCGGACCGCCGGCCTTTTTAGTCCCTCCGATTGCCCCGCCCTCCGGACCGCCGGCCTTTTTAGTCCCTCCGATTGCCCCGCCCTCCGGACCGCCGGCCTTGTTAGTCCCTCCGAGTGCCCCGCCCTCCGGACCGCCGGCCTTTTTAGTCCCTCCGATTGCCCCGCCCTCCGGACCGCCGACCTTTTTAGTCCCTCCGATTGCCCCGCCCTTCCGTACGACCGGTGTCCCACAACTATTATCACTCCCGTATTCCGGACCTCCTGCCGTTCCGCAGCTCTTATCGTTCCCGCTTTCCGGACATCCAGCCGTTCAGTATCTCTTATAACGCCTACCATCATGACCATAACCGTTCCGTAGCTCTCATAGATCTTGACATCTAGGCATCATCGGTTCCGCCGCTTTCATAGATCATGCCATCCGGATACCGGCAGTTCCGCAACTCTTATCGCTCCGCACCTCCTGCACCCAGCTGTTACTAAGATCTTATAGATCTTGCAATCCTGATACAGTCAGTTCAGCAACCATTATCGCTACAGCCTTCCGATCAGCCAGCCGTTACGAAGATCTTACAGCTCCTGCCCTCCGGACCCTAGCCGTTCCTTCCCTGACAAACGCTCCGCCCCCCCCCATCCGGCCTGCCTGCCTGCCGCCCTTCTCCCCTTCTCCCCGTCCGCCCTGCATGCCAGCTTCCCGCCGAGCCCGCCTCCTGGCCGCGTCCCTGTTCAATCGGGCCTCTCCCCCGCGTTTTCGCGCGTATCGAAACGCCTCGGCCTAAATTGCTGGCATCGGCACGGCTTCCCCGTCCGCCCTGTTTGCCCCGCGCCTGATAATAACCTTGCCCTGCGCCACTGCCGCCCGGCTCTCTTTCCCGCGTCGCGGCTAGCCCCGGCCTGCCCTGGAAGAAGCCTCCTGAACGGTCATAGATTGACATAGAAATCCGCGCTCGGCCCACATGAAAATTTCTCTGCCAAGTTGTTTTTTCCCGGAAGCCGTGCTAAAAACTCTGCCATGACAAGCGCTCGCCAGAGCACCGGAGCATCAGGGTTCCCCGTCCGGACGGGCCCCGCGGGGGGCGTCGCGCCGACGGAGGCGCCCGATCCGCAAGCGCCCTTCCAGCGGGCGCGGTCTTTTTTTGCGTCCCGCGCGGCTTCAGGCAAGGCGGGCCCTGCGCGGCCGCAGAGCCTCCCCGGCCCCGCTTCCCCGGTTCCCCTCCCCCCCGCCGTGTCCCTGGCCCTGGCATTCCCGCTGGCGCTCTGCGCGCTCCTCTCCTTCTCCGCCTATGCCGGGGCCGAGATGAGGGACCCGTCCAGGCTCATGGTGTCGGGGTCCACCACCCTCCTTCCCGTGGCCATGGGAGTGGCCGAAGTCTTTTTAAAGGCCCACCCTGACTCCAGGATGTCGGTGTCCGGAACCGGCACGGGCGAGGGCATAAAGAGCCTGGTGGACGGGACCATAGACGTGGCCGGCGCGAGCCGGGACATTCTCCCGGCGGAGCTCAGGACGGTCAAGAGCCGGGGGGTGAGGCTGGCCAGGCATCTCGCGGCAAACGATCTCCTTGCGGTTATAGTGCATCCCGCGAATCCCGTCTCGTCTCTAACCTTGGAGCAGCTTGAAGGCATCTACCTGGGCCGCTACCGCAACTGGAAGGAGCTTGGCGGCGAGGACAGGGCCATCGTGGCGGTCAACCGGGACTCCAGCTCCGGGACCTTCGAGATGTGGCTGGAGGTCGTGCTGAAGGGCGAGCGCTTCCGGCGGGACGCCCAGGTCCAGCCCTCCGGCGGCGGCGTGGCCTACGCGGTGGGCGGCAACCGCTCGGCCGTGGGCTACGTGGGGCTGGGCTTCCTGAACCACCGCGTGAAGGCCGTAAACGTAAACGGCGTGGCCCCGGAACTGGAGCATGCCTCGGACGGCCGGTACCCGCTCTCCAGGGAACTGTATTTCTTCACCAAGGACCCGGTGCCCGCCGAGCCCAGGCGCTTTTTGGACTACCTCTCCACCGAGGAGGGCAAGGCCGTCATCCGCAAGGAGGGCTTCATGCCCCCCCCGGCCCCGGACGAGAGGCGCGTGCCTTAACCTCCGAGAGGCCCGCGCCTTAACCCCAGCCCTGAGAGCTCAAAGCACGCCGGGAGGGAAGCCTCGCTGGCTGCCGGGAAAGAAGCCCGGGGCCTTCCCGGAAGGGAAGCGGAACGGCCCGCCGCGGAAAAAGCCGTACGGCCCGCCTGCGGGAAAGAGGGGAGTCCCGGCCCCGGCGGAGCGGGAAGGACGGCCGGAAGGCTCGGGCGCCCCGGATAGGCCCCTGGGCGGCCGAAGGCTCGAAGCCAGCCAGCGACCGGACGCGCCGGGAGAGCACGTTGCCGCAAAACCCAGAGGGATCGCGCCCGACCGAGGCCGCCCGGAACCGTACGCGCCGCCCCGGGCCGCAAAGAAGCCCTGAGCGGCCCCAAGAGCCTTTACGGCCCTCAGAGGGCCGCAAAGGACAGGAAAGCCCCAGGGGATTTTACGGCGGGCATCCCCTCCCGACCGGAGAGGCTGTCCGTTTAGCCCGCTCGCTTCCGTCCCCCTTCTCCCCAAAACCGTCTCCCGCCTGCTTCCGCGCGAGAAAGGACCTCCGCAAGTGACCGAAAGCGCCGCGCTGGCGACTGCGGGCGAGGCTTTGGCCGCCGAAGGCCCGGCCGACCGCGCCCCCCCCCCTGCCACAGGGGCCAGGCCGGGGGGCCCGGCCCCCGAGGGGCCGCGCGGGGAGCTTCTCGTCCCCAAACTCTCCCCGACCGAGCACGGGGTGCGCATCTTCTTCCTCCTGTGCGCGGCCTCCGCGCTGGGGCAGATGCTCCTCATCACGATTTTCCTGTTCTCCGAGGCCCTGGGGCTCTTCTTCCCCGCGCCGGGCGACCGGGCGGTGCCGCTCGCGGAGTTCTTTTTCAGCCTTGACTGGTTTCCCACCTACCCAGACCCTTCCTTCGGCTCCGGCGCGCTGGTCTTGGGCTCGCTCTCCGTCACCTTCGCTTCGGTGCTTCTGGCCGGGCCTTTGGGGGTGGGGCTCGCGGTGTACCTGTCATGCCTCGCCGGAAACAGGGTCCGGGAATTCCTGAAGCCCGCCGTCGAGCTCCTGGCCTCCATACCGTCGGTCATATTGGGCTTCGTGGGCATGGTGGCCATAGCCCCCTTCATGCAGGGCTACCTGGATCTGCCTACGGGCTTAAACGTCTTGAACTGCGCGGTCATACTGGCCGTCATGTCAACTCCGACCGTAGCGTCCTTAGGCGAGGACGCCCTCTCGTCCGTGCCCCAGAGCGTCAAGGACGCCTCGTACGCCTTGGGGGCCACCCGCTGGGAGACCATCTACAGGGTGATACTCCCGGCGTCCCTTTCGGGACTCTCCACCGCGGTCATTCTCGGGCTCGGGAGGGCTTTGGGGGAGACCATCGTGGTGCTGATGGTGGCCGGGGGAGCGGCCCAGGTGCCGCGCTCGATTTTCGACTCGGTAAGGCCCCTCACCTCCACCCTGGCCGCTGAGATGGGGGAGACCGCCGTGGGCAGCCCCCACTACCACGCCCTTTTCGCGCTGGGGGTGATACTCTTCTTCCTGACCCTGGGGCTGAACCTCGCCGCCTTCTGGCTGGGCAGGCACTTCCGGAAGAACGCCTGACCGCCTGGCCCCGCGGCGGGCGGGCCCCCTGACCGCCGGCGCTTCGGCTTCCCGGAACGCCCGGCGCCCTTCGGCTTCGGCTTGCCGGAACGCCCGGCTCTCCCCGGCTCGCCTTACCGGAACGCCCGGCTCTCCCCGGCTCGGCTTGCCGGAACGCCCGGCGCGCCGAACCTCGACACGCCCCAACCTTAAGTTGTTCCGGAACGGCCGAAACGCCGGAACAGTCGAGATCAGAGGCATCACGAAGCGAGTCCCCGGCCACGCCCGGGCAAGCCGCGCCGCCTTTTCTGCCGCAACGGAGGTTTCCGTCCAAACGCCATGCTAGGAGCCAGAAGTGGATTCGAGCCCCGCAGGAGGCGCCGCCGCGAGTTCGTGGCGCTCCTGTTCATCCGGCTCACCGGGGTGCTTGTCTGCGCCATCATGGCGTCCGTGCTGGGATTCCTCCTCGTAAACGGGGCGGGGGCGATCTCGGCGAACTTCCTGACCGAGTTCCCCTCGGACGGAATGACGGCGGGCGGGATACTCCCGGCCATCGAGGGGACCCTCATCCTCGCGCTCGGCGCGCTGCTCACCGCCATCCCCCTAGGCTTCGGTGCGGCGGTTTACCTTGCCGAATACGCCAGGCCCGGCCCCATGGTTTCGGTCATAAGGATGGGAGTCCTAAACCTCTCGGGCGTGCCTTCCGTGGTCTTCGGGCTCTTCGGGCTGGCCCTTTTCGTTAAGGCCTTCGGCTTCGGCCGATCGATCCTGGCCGGGAGCCTTACCCTGGGGCTCCTGATCCTCCCCACGGTGGTGGCCGCCTCGGAAGAGGCGCTGCGCCAGACCCCCCAGTCCTTCAGGGAGGCCGCCCTGGCCCTGGGCGCTTCGCGCTGGCAGGCCATCCGCCAGGTGGTGCTGCCAGCGGCGATGCCCGGGATGCTCACCGGGGCCATCCTCGCCCTGGGCAGGGCCGCGGGGGAGACCGCCCCCATAGTCTTCACCGCGAGCTGCGCGTACACGCTCTCGAGCCCGGAATCCGTGTTCCAGGAGGTGATGGCTCTCTCCACGCACATCTTGAACCTCGCC
>JAIRZX010000022.1 GCA_031267005.1 Deltaproteobacteria bacterium | reverse complement strand
CCGTTACCCAGAGCCTGCCCGCGGCCTCCCGGAAGGCCCGCTTCCTCTCGCTCGCGTCCGCGCCCGGCATGAGGCCCGCCGCGGCCCGGGCCAGCCTGGACTCCCTCACGGCGATATCCCCCCCGGCCCGCATTGCGTTCAGGGCCACGAGCGCCTCTCCCTCCGCCCGCGCGTCCGAGGCGCTCCGGGACTTGGGCGGCGCCGCTGGGCCCGCTGGGCCGGCCCCGGGGCTTTCCGAGCCCTTTCCGGGGACTGCGCGGCCGGTTCCGGGGCCAGCAGGTCCGGGTTCCGCACCGAAGGAGGCGATGAAGCGCCTGGCAGCCCAGGCTCCGGTCTTTTGGGGGCCGAGCGAGGCGCCGGGCCAGGCCGCGGCGAGCGCGGCCGCCGCCCGCCATGGGTCCGATGCGGCTATGCCCGCGGCCCCGGGGCCCAGGGCCGAAAGGAGCTTGGCGGCGGGGACGGCGCCCAGCCCCGACGGGGCCAGCGCCGCCGCTAGCCCCTTGAGTTCCAGGAAGGCCCTGGCGCCGACGATGACCCGCTCGCGGGACCCGACGGGCAGCACTCCCCCGCGGGCGAGGCGGTGCGGGGCGTCGGATAGGACGTAAAGAGCGTCGTTTCCGAAGGCGCGGACTATCGCCTCCGCGCCCGCGCGGTCCAGGCCGGGAAAGTAGCCCGACGTGAGGAGCGAGACGTAGCCTTCGGCGTCGCGGGGCGGGTAAAGCGACGGGAGCCTGGCCGCGAAGGCGCGGGGCGGCAAGGCCGGGTAGGGGGACTGGGCGCCCGGCGGGCTGGCGGGTCCGGGGGAGTACGAGCCTTCGAGCTCGGCGCTCTCGCCGGGAACGGGCAGGCCGAAGGGGCCGGTCGCCTCCACGAGCGCCGGGGCGCCCGCGTCCAACAGGACGGTCGCCTCCCCCGTGAGCCCGTCCAGGGCGAGGACGCGGAGGATCCGCCCCTTGAGCGTCACGGCGGCGGGGCCGGGTCCGGCGGGGAGGCTTCCGGGCGGAGCGGGTGCATGCGGCTCCGGCGGGCGGTGCCCGGCCGCGGGGGCTTCCGCGCTGGGCCCCCCGCCGTCCCCGGACGCGGCGGCTCGCGAGTCCGTGCCCGGGCGGCGGCCGTCAGCCGTCACCGGGCGCCGCCGCGAGCTCCAGCGCCGTCCTCACGCCCTCGGTGGGGAAGACCTGGTGCGCGAGCGCGGGGTAGAGCCTGAAGCGTCCGTCCCCGTCTTGGCGCAGCCGGATGAAGAACTCCTGGATGAAGTCCCCTTCCACCACCTTGGTGGAGAGGAGCCCCTGGCGCTTCCCCTCGTCCCACACGAACTCGCGGAAAACCACCGCCGTCTCGCCGGATTGGCCCCGGGGGGCGTAGCTCTTCGGATCCAGTGTTTCCATGAAGGTCGGCTGCATGTCCGCGATACCCCTGTCCGGGACCTCCGGGTGGCGGGCCTTTTCGCCCTCCAGGTAATAGAACGTCCGGGCCCCCAAGTTCTCCCACTTGCGCCCGTACTTGGTGTCGAGGGCCCCCCCCCTCTCCTCCAGCGAGAGCGGGAGCGCGGAGGCTTGCGACTCCCCGAGCGTCCAGCAGGCCAGGACCGGGTCGTCGGTCACCATGCTGAAGCGGCCGCCCGCCTTGAGCCTGTTCGCGAGAAGATCCATAAACGACCGGGAAAAGAGCCTCTTTTTCGCGTGCTTCTCCTTGGGCCAGGGCACCGGGAAGAGGGCTCGGGCCACGGAGAGGGACTTCGGGGGGAAATACAGCGAAAGCGCCGGCCCCGCGGGCAGGCAGATAAGCCTGGCGTTGGGGCGGGGCGGGTTCCCGAGGCGGCGGAGGGCCCGCTTCACGCTGGGCCAGCTAATCTCGAGCCCCACGAAGTCCCTCCCGGGCTCGGCCAGGGAGAGGCGGCTGAGGAACTCCCCGTTCCCGAAGCCGATTTCCAGATCCATCGGCGCCTCCCTCCCGAATACCGCCTCCCATGAGGGCTTGGCGTTCAGGGTTGCGGCGGGCAGGAGCGGCTGGAGGGAGCGGTAGTACTTGCGGCTGGAGACGGGGTTCATAGTTCTTGCGCGAGGAAACCCCCGGAGCTTGCTCCGGGGAGGAATCGCGCTCTCCTTCTGCGGCGGTAATTGCTCCTCTGCCGCATCCCCTTCGATACCGCGGCCCCGCGGCGCCTGAACTCGAAGAGGGCAATGACCTTGACGGCCGGCTCCCCTCCGTCCCCACCCTCGTCCAGGGGCAGGACCAGGGCCGCCCCGGTACCCCTGCCGCCGGGATCCGGCTTCAGGGTCAGGGGGCGGACGACCGAATCCTCCGCCAGGCGATCGGCCAGCCTGATCGTGAACGGGAACCTCTTGCGGAGCCTCGCCCCGCCTTTCGCCGGCAGCTTGCGCGCCCGCTTGCGGGCACACGGATCCGGAGGCTTCCCGTGCCTGTCCGGGACGAACGCTTTCGGCTGTTTTTCGGGTCTCACGAATCTGCCCTTTCGGGCGCCCTTACGGGCGGCTTGCGGACCCTTGCGGGCCGCTCCCCTCAGGAATGCCGCATGCCGGCGTTTCGCCCCGGCCCGTTTCGGGCTTGCCCTGCCGCGTGTCTGCGGCCGGGGCTTCCGGAGGGCGGGACTGGGGAAGTATCCCGCCGCGGGTCTTGAACCTGTATACAACGCAGCAGGATAGGCACTGCTTACCCTGGTCAACCCGGGCTTGAACTTTTCAGCTCAAGCCCCACCGCCTTGGCGGGGGGTAGTTGACGTGCCCTGACTGTATGGTGACGTCCCTCGGGATGGACCCGGGAGGGAAAGGAGGGTGCGCGAGGCGGCCCGGGGGCCGGGAGCGAAGGCGGGGGGGGCGGGAAGCGGCGGCATCGCGGGCGTTCGGCCGCGCTAGGATGCTAACGCCGCCGCGGCCAGGAGGGCCTGAACCAGGCAAGGCACGTAGGCGGGGAGGGCGGGGCCGGGAAAAAAGGGGAAGGGACCCGAAGCGGGCAGGAAGGGACCCGGAAGGGAAGCGCCGCCTGCAGGTTCAAGGGCTCGCGGCCAGCCGTCCGGGCTGTGGGCGGATGTGAGACGCGAAGGAATTAGAGATTTCTATCAGGTCCAGGCCTTAGAAAGAATATAGGAACGCCGGGCATTTCGCAATACGGTTCCGGTCGGGGGCTGGCTTAGGGGGTTCTCGCGGGTGGCGTCGCCGATCCCTCCGGAGGTGAAGGGGCTCCCGACGGCGGCCCTGGCGGAGGCGGAGAGGCGGCTATCGCTGCCGAAATAGCGCCCGCAAGGCCCGAAACCGGCCCGTCGCGGTAAAGCGACGGGATTGAAAGCATACGGTCAAGGCGGGTTAGCCGCTTTATTCCCGCAGGATCTTCCTCCCGCGCCCCCCCCGCAGTCGCGCCGCTCCGCCGCGTCTTCTGCCGCTGGCGCCGAGGCCTCCAGCCCCCCGTGTCTGGGCGTGCCCGCTTCGGTCGGTGCCTCAGCCCCCGCAGAGGAGGCCGGGGAGTCAGGACTCTCCCCTCCCAAGGTTCAGCCAAGGGCGGACGGGCGAGCCCGCACCATCGGCTTCTTGTTGCCCGGCCCCCCCTGGCCCTCTCCCCGGCCCTCTCCCCGGCCCTCTCCCCGGCCCCCGGGGGCTCTCCCAGGTCCCCCGGCCCTTTCCCCGGTCCCCCGGGGCCTCTCCCCGGTCCCCCGGGACTTCTCCCCGGTCCCCCGGGACTTCTCCCCGATCCCCCGGGGCCTTTCCCCGGCCCTCCGGGGCCTCTCCCCGGCCCTTCAGAAGACCTCCCGTGCCCTGTAGGCAGGATAACAGGGGCTTTCAGGGCGTTTTCGAGGGGTTCCGGGCTTTTCCGGCCGCTTAGGGACTGGCCGGGGCCGCCAGAGGCTTTCACGGGCCGCCCGGCTCCTTTCCGGTCCTGACGGGCCCGGTTTCAGAACGCGGCGACGCGACTCGTCTTGACATGCCGGCCTCAGGTGCTTATGTTCCCATTGGCGGGAGCCCGCCCCCGGCCGTCAGCGGCGGCAGGGACTATTGTGAAAGGCGGCCCGGGAGGATTCCCGGGAAGACGACGATGACCGCAGCCAGGACGCGCCAGCCGACTGAAGGGGAAGCCAGCATAAGCGACCGCCAGAAGCGGATCTTCGAGGCGGTGGTCCTGGACTACATCCGCACGGGGGAACCCGTAGCCTCTGGGAACCTGTCGGAGCGGCACTCCATGGATCTTTCCGCCGCCTCCATCCGGAAGGTCCTGCACGAGCTGGAGGAGCTGGGGCTCCTTTCCCAGGCGCACCCTTCGGCGGGCCGAACGCCCACCGAGGAGGGCTTCCGGTTCTACGCGGACGACATACTGGAGGTGAAGAGGCTCCCGGCGGGATTGAGGGCCCAGATCCAAAAGGAGATCCTGTCCTCCGACTTCCGCGCGGAGTCCATGTTTTCCCTCTGCTCGCGGGTGCTCTCCAACCTGACCTCGCACATGGGCCTGGTGATGGCCCCGGCCGTCGGCCAGCTTTCCCTGCTGAAGCTCTACTTCGAGAGGCTGGGCGAGAGCCAGCACTTGGCGGTGCTCCTGACCCGCAACGGCATCATCCAGAACCGCGTGGTCGTAACCCCCCAGGACTTCTCCCAGGAGGAGTTAAACGAGGTCAACGTCTTTCTGGAGTCGCTGGAGAGCCCCTTCACCCTGGGGGAGGTCCGGGCCCGCCTCATGAAGGACATGGCCGAGAGCCGGTCCGAGTTCGAGAGGATCTTCAAAAGGGCGTTCCTCCTGGCTTCCGGGGCCTCCGAGGCCCAGCCCACCGCCGAGGGCGACCGGGGGCCCGACATCTACATGGACGGCGAGGGCCGCCAGAGGCTCCTGGAACACCCGGACTTCCGGGACGCGGAGGCCATGCGGGCGCTCTACCGCGCCTTCGAAAACAAGCGGCGCCTGGTGGAGCTCCTGAACGACGTGACGGGCGGGGGCCGCGTCCGGGTGGTTATCGGCCCTTCCGGCGAGGGCGAGGACGGTCTGGCCCTGGTCGCCAGCCCCTACCGGGCCGGGGGGGGCGACGCTGGGGCCCTGGGCGCCATAGGGGTCCTGGGCCCCAGGAGGCTCAATTACTCCGAGATAGTGCCCGTGGTCGACTACGCCGCCCAGGTCCTTTCGGGGATTTTCCACAAGTAGGGCCCTCGGGGGAGGCTCCCGGACCGCTGCGGACTGCCCAGGAGCGGGACGCTCCAGGGGCGGGACGCCCTGCCCCGCCTCCTCCCGGGCCGGACGATCCGGGGCCGACACCGTCCGGAACGAGACGATCCGGATCAACCCCGTTCCGGCGGACCTTGAACCGCCGCGTCGGGGACGGGCCCGGCTCCGGAGACAGGCGCCCGGGGCAAGCGGGATTTCTCCGGGAGCAAAGGGGATTTTTTTTGTTTTCCACCGCCGGGGCATTTTTTTTGCTATTCTGTACAGACGGTTTTTCGGAGGGCACGCCGCCTTTGAGGCGCTTCGAGGTCCCGCGGGGCCCCTTCGGAGGCCCGTAAGGCCCCCTCCGGCGCCCGCGCGGCCCGCAAGGGCGCCCCTTAAGGCCGCCGGAACCTTCCGGCGGACGTTGAGCTGGCCTGCCCCGGGCCCCCGCGCCCAAGCGCGCCGGGGACCCCGCAAAGATATATACGCGAGGAAGGACGGTTATGGACGAGCTTTACAGAAACGGGCCCGGGGGAGGGGGTTACCCCCCCGACGACGACATCCCCGTCGCGGAAGGCTACGACGGCCCTGAGGGTTTCGACGACCCCGAGGAGCCCGCGCGGGGCGCTCATGACCCGGAACTCAAGGAAGAGCCGGAGCCGGAGCTCGTTCGCGCGCCGGAGCCCGACGTGGACTGGGAGGAGGAGGCCGCCCTTTACAAGGAAAAGTTCCTGAGGGCCATGGCCGACAACGAGAACGCCCGCCGCCGCCAGGAAAAGGAGCTCGCGCTCGCCAGGAAGTACTCCTCCGAGATGATACTGCGCGACATCATCCTTGTTTTGGAGAACCTGCACCTTGCCCTGGGCTACGCCGACTCCGGCGACCCGGCCGTGAAGGCGCTGGCCGACGGGGTGAGCATGACCATAACCGACTGCCTGAACAAGCTGGGCGACCACGGCTTCAAGGAGCTAACGGCCGCTCCCGGGGACGCCTTCGACCCCAACTTCCTGGAGGCGGTGGGCGTGGAGGCCGCGCAGGGGCTCCCCGACAACGCCGTGGCCAGGATGCTCTCGCGGGGCTACCTCCTCCACGACAGGCTCCTCAGGCCCGTCAAGGTGAACCTGGTCAAGAACGCCGTCTGAGAGGGGGAGGGGGCCCGTAGGCCCGCCTGGGAAAAGGGCAGACCGAAATGACGCTGGCCGTCGGGATTGACCTCGGCACTTCCAACTCGCGGATCGCGTTCATGGACGGGGACTCGCCCAGGCTCGTCCCCTTTCCGGGCGGCTTTGCGTCCATGCCCTCCGCCGTGGCGTTTTCCGGCGGCGGGGAAGCGGTTGCGGGCCGACGGGCCGCCGCCAACGCGGCGCTTAACCCGGAAAACACCGTCTTTTCCTCCAAGAGGCTCCTGGGGAGGCATTTCTCTGCGGGCCTGGTCGCGGAGATGGGCCCCAGGCCGTTTAAAATCTCGCCGGTCCCGTTTCCCCACGCCACGGTCAAGGCCGGTGGGAGGCGCCGTTTTCCCTCCGAGGCGGCCGCGGCGACGCTCTCGGCGCTGAGGCGCGCCGCCGAAATGCATACGGGGGAAGAGATCTCGATGGCGGTCGTGAGCATACCCGCCCTCTTCGACTGCGTCCAGCGCCAGGCGGTTCTGGACGCCGCGAGGATGGCCGGGCTGGGGGAGCCGGGTCTCCTGGCCGACTCGGCCGCGCACGTGTTAGCGTTCGCTATGCTGGAGGACACGGACAAAGGCGTAGCAAAAAGGAAGGAGCAAAGGGTCGCGTCCGTCTCGTTGGGCGGGGGCTTTCTGGACGTGACGGTGGCGGAATACTATGATGGCGTTTTCGAAGTCAAGAGCTCGGGCGGTGACGCTTTCCTGGGCGGGGACGACTGGGACGGGCGGATAGTCCGGTTTGTCATGGATGAGTTCCTTGAAAGTACCGGGCTCGATCTGTCCCGCGACCCCGGAGCCCTGGCGAGGTTATGGGAGGCGGCTGAACGTGCTAAGATCGATCTTTCGTACGCCCGGGAGACGGAGATCCTGCTGTCGGGCATATCTTCCGGGGCGCCGGGCAGGGATCTTCGCTGGAAGGTCACCCGAGAAGCCTTTGAAGCCATGACCGCAGATCTGTCCGACCGCCTGGTTAAGTCATGCGAGGGGGCCTTGAAGGACTCCGGACTTTCCCCCGGCGAACTCGACTGCGTGTTGCTTTCCGGCGGCATGGCCGGGATGCCTGGCGTTTCGTCCCGGATAGAGGGGATATTCGGACGCAGGCCCATGCCTGGCATCGATCCGGACGGCGCCGTCGCGCTGGGGTGCGCCATGCAGGCTGGCGTGATGACGGGTTGCGTCAAGGACCTGCTCTTTTTGGATGTGGTGCCTCTTTCCCTGGGGGTCGAGATCCAGGGCGGCGCGTTCGAGTCGCTCATCGGCAAGAACTGCACCATCCCAACTAAGCGGAGTCAGTTATTTTGTATCTCCGAAGACTGTCAGTTGGCCGTGAAGGAATTTCCCTGTGTCGGTAGACGGCTGGCCAACTTAGGCAGCTACCTTACTAAAGGTGGGGCCAGCATCCCTGCCAACGAGGACGCCAGCATCCCTTCCAACGAAGACGCCAGCATCCCTGCCGAGCGGAATCAGATTTTTTCCGGTGCCGAAGAAAAGCGGGTGGCGGTGGAGATCCACGTCCTCCAGGGCGAGAGCCCCGAAGCTTCGGCCAACAGGAGCTTGTGCCGCTTCTGGCTCGAGGACGTGCCGCCTGCGCCCCGTGGAGCGCAGGAGATAGAGGTTAGTTTTGATATTGACAGAAGAGGCAAGCTAAACGTCTCTGCCGAGGCTCTGGGCACGGGCGAACGCAGCGAAGCGTCTGTCGGCAACTCGCTCGGCATTTCCGAGGAGGATATCCGGCGCATAGCCGGTGAGTTCGAGGCCCGCAGGGAAGCAGAACTTAAGAGCGAGGGGGACTCCGGCGGGGAAGCCAGGGCTTCGGTCGAGTAGTCGCGGAAGGAAACCGAACATAGGGAGGGAGGAATGGCTTATGACGGAGAATGCGTCCAACGGGGGAGCCGGTCGAGGCGCTGAGCCTGACCGCCGCGAGGAACCGGACCGCCGCGGGGCGGCCGACCGTCGGCAGGAGGCCGACCGCCGCGGGTCTCCGGACCGCAGGGGCGAGGAGGACCGCCGCAGGTCTCCGGACCGCCGGGGGGCGGCTGACCGCCGCAAGGCGACGGACCGACGTGGAGAAACTGACCGCCGCAAGTCGCCGGACCGTCGGGGGGAGCCTGACCGCCGTTGCGGGGGCGACCGCCGCGGGGCGCCGGCCCTCCGCGGGACGCCGGACCGCCGTTGCGGGGGCGACCGCCGGAGGACGCCGGACCGCCGGGCGGGGGACGACCGCCGGGGGGAGCCTGACCGCCGGGCGGGCGCTGACCGCCGCGTGGAGCCGGAAAGGCGCATGGTGCCGGACAGGCGCGGGGAAGCCGGCCGCAGAGGGGCGCCTGACAGGCGCGGGGAGACCGGCCGCTGAGGGGGGGCCGGACGGGCGCGGGGAGGCTTGCCGCTGAGGGGGCCGGACGGGAGCGGGGAGGCCTGCCGCCGGAGGGAACGAGCGCCCGAAGAAGGCCGTTAGCCCGCCGGGCAGGTTTTCCGGGCTCCCGTCCCCGTCGCCGGCAGCCTCCGCCTGGCCCCGGCGGGTTCGGATTCCGGCGATTCCGGCGGAACGAGCTCCGAGGGCCGGGCCGGAAGGGGCGGTCACGGAGCGGCCTGTTGCCTGCGGAAGACGGCTGGCGGCGGCTTGAAGCAGATCGGGGCCGCGCCGGGCGGCGTTTCCGGCCCGGACTGGCTGGGGGCGGCCGAGACGCGGCCCGTCCAAGGGCTACCCGGTTCCAGAGCGGCCAGGACGCCGTCCCCCGGCAGCAGGTTCCGCGGCGTGGCGATTGAGCCGGCCTGGGCCGAACCGGCCCGGAACGGCGGCTGGCGGGGCGGCGCCACCCCCCTGTCAGGCCGGGGGCGGGACTCCGATGCCACCCGGCGCGGGCGGCCCCAAGCTGGCCAGCAGGAGGGGCCGGGACTCTCCGGGCGGGGGCGGCGCCGTCTTTGTTTCGGGAATTTCCCTCCCCAGCCCCTTGACGGGTCCTTTCCGGATGATTATTAAAAGTGTGAAAAGGACTTCAGGCGCGGCGCCCGCGGCCCTCTCCGGACGGCCTGGGGGACTCTTCCGCGCCCGAGCGCCCATCCAGGCCGCTCCCCCGGCGCGCCGGATCGGTCCGGCCTCTGCCCGCCAGGCGTTACTGGGCCCCGCCCTTTAGCCGCTCCGGGGTTTTCCGGAAAACCCGGAAGCCAAAAGGCTTCCGGAGGCTCCTGATGCCTTCGGGGCTTCCGGACCCCCGGGCTTCGGGCTTTTTGGCATCGGGGCTTTAGGGGCCTCCTGACATCGGGGCTTCCGGACTTTTTTGCCTCTTGGCCTCCTGACTTATTCGCCTCGGTACCTTTTGGCCTCTGGACCTCGGGCAACGGGCCGCCCGGGGCGTCCGGCCAGCAGAGGCGCCTGGAAACGCGACGGCCGCGGCGGCGGCCGACTCCGCTCCGAAAGGGGTTTGGGGCAAAACGGGATTTTGACATTCAGGGCCCTCGAAAGACGACGGCCCGAAAACATATAGAGAAAGATCGAGAAGAGGAGAGAGAACATGTCGAACGTCATCGGAATTGACCTGGGGACCACCAACTCCTGCGTGGCCTTCATGGACGGGACCGAGCCCAAGGTGATCGCGAACCTTGAGGGGAACCGCACCACGCCCTCGGTCGTGGGCTTTCAGGAGTCCGGCGAGAGGCTGGTCGGGCAGCCGGCCAAGCGCCAGGCGGTTTCCAACCCCGAGAACACCATATACGCCGTAAAGAGGCTCATAGGCCGCAAGTTCGATTCGCCGGAGGTCCGCAAGGACATGGACGTCGTGCCGTACAAGGTCGTGGTCGGCACGAACAACGACGCGGCGGTGGAGGCCAGGGGCAAGGCATACAGCCCGGCCGAGATCTCGGCGATGATACTCACCAAGATGAAGCAGACCGCCGAGAGCTTCCTGGGCCAGACGGTCACCGAGGCCGTCATCACCGTGCCCGCCTACTTCAACGACTCCCAGCGCCAGGCCACCAAGGACGCGGGCAGGATAGCGGGGCTGGAGGTGTTGAGGATCGTGAACGAGCCCACCGCGGCGGCGCTCGCCTACGGACTCGACAAGAAGAAAGAGCAGAAGATTGCCGTCTTCGACTTGGGCGGCGGCACCTTCGACATCTCGATCCTGGAGATAGCCGACGGCGTCTTCGAGGTCAAGAGCACCAACGGCGACACCTACCTGGGCGGCGAGGACTTCGACAAGAAGATAATCGACTGGATGACGGACGAGTTCCGGAAATCCTCGGGCATTGACCTTCGCGAGGACAAGATGGCCCTCCAGAGGCTCAAGGAGGCGGCCGAGCGGGCGAAGATGGAGTTGAGCTCCAGCATGGAGACGGACGTGAACCTCCCCTTCATCACGGCGGACGCGTCCGGGCCCAAGCACCTGAACCTGAAGCTCACCCGCTCCAAGCTCGAGAGCCTGGTCGACGACCTCATCGCCCGCCTGATAGGCCCCTGCGAGACCGCGCTCAAGGACGCCGGGCTCTCCCCCCGCGAGGTGAACCAGGTCATCCTGGTCGGCGGCATGACCAGGATGCCCAAGGTCGTCGAGCAGGTCAAGAAGATCTTCGCCCAGGAGCCCTCGAAGGGCGTGAACCCCGACGAGGTCGTGGCCGTAGGCGCCGCGATCCAGGGCGGGGTCCTGAAGGGCGACGTGAAGGACGTGCTCCTGCTTGACGTGACGCCCCTGTCGTTGGGCATAGAGACCCAGGGCGAGGTGTTCTCAAGGCTCATCGACAAGAACACCACCATCCCCACCAAACGGAGCCAGATCTATTCCACCGCCACCGACAACCAGCCCTCGGTCGTGATAAACGTCCTCCAGGGCGAGCGCGAGATGGCCTCCGGCAACAAGAGCCTGGGCCGCTTCGAGCTCGTGGGCATCCCCCCGGCCCCACGGGGCGTCCCGCAGATAGAGGTCACCTTCGACATAGACGCGAACGGCATCGTCCACGTCTCGGCCAAGGACCTGGGGACCGGCAAGGAGCAGTCGATAAAGATCACCGCCTCCAGCGGCCTTTCCGAGGAGGAGATCCAGCGCCTCATAAAGGACGCCGAGCTCCACGCCGAGGACGACAAGACCAGAAAGCAGCTGGTGGAGCTCAAGAACAAGGCCGACCAGCTCATCTACTCCACGGAGAAGAGCCTTGGCGACTTGGGGGACAAGGTCGACCCCTCCACCCGGAGCCAGGTCGAGAGCGCGGTTGCGGACCTGAAGGGCGTCCTGGACCAGGGCGACAAGGCCGTCATCGAGGCCAAGACCAAGGCGCTCACGGACCTGAGCCACAAACTGGCCGAGCAGATGTACTCCCAGGCGAGCCAGCAGCGCCAGGGCTCGGACAGCCAGTCCGGTCCGGAGGGCGGCAGCGGCGGGCCCGGGCCCGAGGACGCGGGCGAGCCCGTGGTGGACGTGGAGTTCGAGGAGGTCAAGGACAAGTAGGCGCCAGGCGCCTTAAGTCCGGGACGGATCATGGAGGCCGCCATGGCGGCCTGAAAGGCGAAAGGGCCGGGGGGACGCAAGTCCCTTCGGCCCTTTCGCCTTTCCGCCGGGAGCATATTTCCCCAGAATCCGTTGGTTGCGGCCGGGAGGGCTTGTCCCTTACGGCCTTTTGCCCGGCAAGCCCGTTTCCCGGCAGGATCTTTTCCCGGTTGCCTCTTAGCCCGTAAGGCCCTTGCCGGAAAGCCTTTTTGGCTGGAAGGCCCTTAGCGGAAAGCCTTTTTGGCTGGAAGGCCCTTGCCTGGATCTCTCTCCAGTCCTGGAGGCGCCAGCCAAGAAGCCTATTTTTCCGGAAGCCTGCCGCAGGGGGGGCGCCCCCCCGGTCGCGGGGGCGAACGTCAGCGACCGTCCATCATGGCCTCCATGTCCCGTTCCGGGGTCGAGATGGGCTTCAGGCCCCAGCGCGAGGAGAGCGCTCCCAACAGCTCCGGGTGGACGAAGGCGGGAAGCGTCGGCCCGAGCCGGATGTTTTTGACCCCTAAGTGCAAAAGGCTCAAGAGCACGGCGCAGGCCTTTTGCTCGTGCCAGGACAGGGCCAGGCTCAGGGGAAGCCGGTCCAGGGGCGTCTCCAGGGCCGAGGAGAGGGCGGAGGCTATCTTCACCGCGGAGTACGCGTCGTTGCACTGGCCCAGGTCGAGAAGGCGGGGCAGCCCGCCTATCTCGCCGAGGTCGAGGCCGAAGAGCCGGAACTTGCCGCATCCCAGGGTCATGATCACCGTGTCCTTCGGGGAGAGTTCGGCAAGCCGCGTGAAGTACGAGCGCGAGGCACGGGCGCCGTCGCAGCCGCCGATGACGAAGAACCTCTTGATCTTGCCCGTCCTGACTAGCCCGAGGATCTCCTCGGCGCGGCCCAAAACCGCCTGCCAGCCGAATCCCGTCATGAACGAGGGGCCCTCCAGGTCGGACTCGAAGCCGCCCGCGGCCAGGGCCTTGTCGATGAGGGGGCCGAAATCCGTGCGCCCGTCGGGGAGCCGGCCCAGCCTGGCGCATCCGGGCCAGGCGACGGGGCCGACGGTGAAGACGCTCCCGGGGGACTTGGGCTTTTGGATGCAGTTGCTCGTGAAGAGCGCGGGGCCGGGGAACCCGCCCAGCTCGTTTCTCTGGTTCTGCCAGCCCGTGCCCCAGTGCCCGGCCAGCTCCGGGCGCTTCAAGGCCGGGTAGCCGTGGGCCGGCAGCATCTCGCAGTGGGTGTAGACGTTTACGCCTCTCCCGGCGGCCTGGTCCAAGAGCTCGGAGAGGCATCCCAAGTCATGGCCGCTTACGGCTATGGCGGGCCCCTTCCTGCGCCCCAGACTAACCTCGCTCGGCACGGGGGCTCCGAAGGCCTCCGTGTGGGCCTGGTCCAGCATGCCCATGGCCGCGAGGTTGCGCTCGCCCGTCCCCAAAAGCATTTCCAGCCAGTCCGCAGCGCCCTGCCCGGGGTCCAGGGACTTGGCCAGGAGCTCCTCCGCGAAGGCGTACGAGGCGTCGTCCTCCCTGCCGAGCGCCTCTGCGTGGGAGAGGTAGGCGGCAACGCCCTTGAGCCCGAGCAGGGCAGTCTCGCGCATGGAGGAGGCGACGGGGTCGGCGAGTGCGGCGGGATCGCCTCCCGCGCCCTGCGCCTCCAGGCGGCCCGGACCCGA